>NZ_JAQMTI010000280.1:0-11949 GCF_028329225.1 Sphaerospermopsis kisseleviana CS-549
CAGGAGTCAAAACCCTTTATCAAAACAATGGTAATTCCATTACTGATTTACAAACTGATTCACAACTAAATCAAATCGTTCTCACCCATAGTAATGGACAAGGATTAATAGGTACTGCTGAATTTATTAAACCTCCTGCACCAGAACCAACACCACAACCTGTCGCTGAATCAACACCGGAAGTTAAACCAGAACCAACACCACAACCTGTCGCTGAATCAACACCGGAAGTTAAACCAGAAACCACGGTTGAAAGTACACCGGAAACTCCAGTTAGTGACTCAGAAGAATTTACCATTACTGCTACTCAAGGTGTCACCATTTCCAAACTATCTTACAAAGGTCAAGTCAAACGTACTCAGTCCGATGAATACATAGAAATTAGCAATTTTGGTAACATTCCTGCTGATATTTCTGGTTGGAAAATTACTTCTGCGGGTAGTGCTAAACAAGTATTCATTTTCCCCAAAGGAACTGTGTTAGAAGGTGGTAAGAGTTTCCGTGTTTACACAAATGAAGTACATCCTGAAACCGGTGGTTTCTCCTTTGGTAGTCGTTCTGCAATTTGGAATGATGCAGGGGATGAAGCAAAATTGTTTGATGCAGCAGGAAACAATGTTTCTACTTTAGCTTATGGTAAAAATACCGTTGCAGGTATCAAACAAGAATTAAAAGTTCCTCAACTCAAGTTTGTTGCTACTTATAATGCAGTTAACAAACAAATGTCTTTAGGTGGAAAAGTAACATTTACCGAAGCTGTATCTCTAGCAATTCGCAGTTTCTTAGAAGATGAAAGTGATGCTGAAAGTCCTTTAGGATTAATTCTCAATGATCCTGGTAGTTTTGATTTACCAAATGATGTAACCAAAGCAGTCGCTACGGAAAAACTGCGTTCTTATCTCAATGAAAATGGGGTATTAACTTTATATCCTACTGAGAAACGTAGCACCGCTGAAAATGGGGAAACTGTAGATGAAAATTGGATTTTTGAGTTATCACTAGGTGCAATGAGTGATGTCATGTTTTGGGCAATTGTACCCCGTTCCGGTGATAAAAAAGTCTATAACTATGGTTTCTCATAGGTAGGTTTTTTATCAATTGATAATTGACAATTGATAATTGATAATTGTTTCATTCAAGGTTTCATGGATGGGTAATTGTTAATTGTTAATTGTTAATTGTTAATTGTTAATTGTCCATTGTTGAAAGGTATTCAGCTTTGAATGTCCAGCATCAGATCCCCGAATTATTTGATAAGTAGGGGATCTGAATTTTTCAAGTTATGAAAGTGTATTGATATCAATTCCTTTAGCTTGTAATTTCGCTAATAAGTCTTGATATTTTTGCTGCTCCTGTTCCAATTGTTGATTTAATTCCAGAGATGTGAGAAACTTTCTTCCATCAGGATAATAAATTTCTAAATTATCTGATGTTAATTCAAAACGTATTCCTAAACGTGGACTTACCCAATTATTCATTTCTTCAATTTCTTCTAACCATTCTTCTTCTCTAATAAGTCCGGTTAATTCAAGGGTTGTTGGATCGTAAATATAATATTCTTCTACTCCATAACGATGATAAAAAAGTAACTTTCTCGCCATTTCTTGACTACGATTTCCGGGAGATAATATTTCAAAAACCACCTGGGGAGCAATATTATTTTCTTCCCATTGTTTATAAGAACCACGTCTACCTTTTGGTCTACCAAAAATCACCATGACATCAGGTGCTTGACGGGTTTTTACACTTCCCTCAACTGGATACCAAAGTAAATCACCTGCTATAAATACATCAGGGTTTGATGCAAATAGTATTTCTAAATTCTCCTTAATTTTAACTATCCATTCATAGTGTTCTGTATTTTCTGCCATCGGTTTTCCATCACTATCAGGGTAGATTATTTCTGATTGGGTTTCTGGTGTAATTTGCTGTACCATATCTATATCTCCATTTTACCAAAGGTAAATAATTGTTTTATTTGACAGTGGTACTCAATCAAGTTATTTATTATTTTACAGGGAATAAATAGGGAATAGAGTTTTAAATAATTTCTGGTATGGAGTTCTTACAAAAAAAGAAGTCTGAAATACACAAAACATTATAATAAAAAAACCCTTACCTTCTTCTCTTTGCGTCTTTGCGTCTTTGCGTGAGACATAAAAATGCTATCCTAAAAAATATAATAACCAATAAAAACAAAATGCCAGCGCCTACGATAACCCCAACAACAACAGCTTTTCCATTGACTGCTGTAGTCGGTCAAGAAGCGATTAAAATAGCATTACTGTTAACAGCAGTAGATCCCGGTTTGGGGGGTGTGGTAATTGCTGGTCGTCGAGGTACGGCTAAATCTGTGATGGCGCGTGCCATTCACGCCTTGTTACCACCTATAGAAGTTGTGAAAGATTCCATTAGCAACTGTGATCCAAACCACCCGGAAGAATGGGATGATAAACTGTTAGCGGAACAAAGACAGGAAATAGAAACAGAAGTAAAACCCGTTCCTTTTGTGCAAATACCCTTGGGTGTCACCGAAGATCGACTTTTAGGTTCTGTGGATGTGGAACAGTCGGTAAAACAGGGTGATACAGTTTTTCAACCAGGGTTACTGGCCACCTGTAACAGAGGTGTGTTATATGTGGATGAAATCAATTTATTAGATGACCAAATTAGTAATCAACTGTTAGCGGTATTATCTGAGGGACGCAACCAGATAGAACGGGAAGGTATCAGTTTTCAACATCCCTGTAAACCGTTGTTTATTGCAACTTACAACCCAGAGGAAGGCGCTTTAAGGGAGCATTTACTTGATAGAATTGCGATCGCCCTTTCTGCTGATGGTGTTCTGGGTTTAGATCAAAGAGTGGAAGCAGTGGAACAGGCCATTGCTTACTCCCGTTCTCCCCAAGAATTTTTAAACCAATACAGCGAAGATATAGACGCACTCAAAACCCAAATACTTTTAGCAAGGGAATGGTTAAAAGAAGTCAGCATTTCTTTAGAACAAATCACATACCTTGTTAATGAATGTATCCGCGCTGGAGTAGAAGGACATCGCGCCGAATTGTTTGCGGTAAGAGTTGCCAAAGCAGCAGCAGCTTTAGAAGGACGTAATACCGTTAACGCGGAAGACTTGCGACGTGCGGTAGAGTTGGTGATCGTTCCCCGCACTACCATCATTCAAACCCCACCCCCAGATCAACCACCTCCACCACCCCCACCACCACAAAGTCAAGACGACTCGGAAGAACAACAGGAAGAGGAAGAACAGGAAGACAAAGAAGAACAACAGGAAGAACAGGAACAACAAGAACCCCCAGATATTCCTGAAGAGTTTGTATTTGATCCTGAAGGGGTAATTTTGGATTCTGATGTATTATATTTTGCTCAGATGTCCCAACGTCAAGGTAAATCTGGAAGTCGTAGTTTAATCTTCTCAGAAGACCGGGGACGTTACATCAAGCCGATGTTACCCAAAGGAAAGGTAAAACGTATTGCCGTAGATGCCACATTGCGAGCCGCAGCCCCGTATCAAAAAGCACGTCGCGCCAGACAGCCGAATAAAAAGGTAATTGTTGAACAGGGTGATATGCGGACAAAGCGGTTAGTTAGGAAAGCGGGCGCTTTAGTTGTATTTGTGGTTGATGCTTCTGGTTCAATGGCATTAAACCGGATGCAATCTGCCAAGGGTGCAGTAATGCAGCTTTTAACCGAATCCTATCAAAACCGTGATCAAATTGCTTTGATACCTTTCCGTGGTGAACAAGCGGAAGTGTTATTACCTCCTACCCGTTCTATTGCGTTAGCGAAAAACAGGTTAGAAAAATTACCTTGTGGTGGTGGTTCACCGTTAGCACATGGGTTAACGCAAGCGGTGAGAATCGGTGTCAATGCTCAAATGGGCGGAGATATTGGTCAGGTTGTGATTGTGGCAATTACGGATGGTCGTGGTAATATTCCCTTATCACGTTCTTTAGGTGAACCTCAAGAACCAGGGGAAAAACCGGATATCAAAGCGGAATTGCTAGATATTGCAGCGAGAATTAGAGCCGCAGGGATGCAATTACTGGTGATTGATACAGAAAGTAAGTTTGTTTCTACTGGTTTTGCGAAAGAGTTAGCGAAAACTGCGGGAGGTAAATATTACCAGTTACCGAAAGCGACAGATAAGGCGATCGCATCTATGGCTAGAGGAGCGATCGCTGATATAAAATCTAAATAGATTGTCAGAATCATATCAGATCCCCAACTTCTAGCATGAATGATCAATTATGAAGATCATGATCAAAGAAGTCGGGGATCTAGTTTAGGTTAAGCTAATTTGTAGATAAGTCTATTGATTTTTACTACCATTGAAGGAGAATGTAGTCAATGCAACTTCTAGCTCCAACCGAAGAAAAGATGTGGGAAAAAATAGCATCTACAAACCATGTAAAAATGTCTGATCAAGAAATAAATGCTAAATATGAAAAAGGTGAACAAAGAATATTAACTGAAATGAACCGGGAAAAGCTACCAGCTTTTGTAGAATCGTTAAAAAAACCCGGTTATATGGATATTAGACCTTTTTATCAAAGGAGAAATAGATGGGATAAGACAAAACAGTCTCAACTCATAGAATCTTTTTTGATTAACATTCCTGTACCTCCAATTATTCTGTATGAAAAGAAATATAATGTTTATGAAGTAATGGATGGTCAACAGAGAATTACTGCTCTTAAAGATTTTTATGAAAATCGTCTGCAATTAACAGGTTTAGAACTTTGGCCAGAACTGAATGGACGTACATATAATGAACTTCCTGGAAATATTAAAGCAGGAATTGATCGTCGTTCTATTTCGACTATAGTTTTAATTACAGAGTCAACATCTAGTCCAGAAGATGCACTGTTTTTAAAACAGCTTGCTTTTGCGCGTATCAACACTGGAGGAGTAGCACTCAGTCGTCAGGAAATACGTAATTGTTCATTTTATGGTCAGTTTAATCAGTTATTGCTAGAGTTAGCAGCTAATCCAATTTTTGCAGCAGCTTGGAATATTCCCATTGATGATAAAGAAGAACTTCAGAAAAATAACTTCTACAAAAAGATGGAAGATGCGGAACTAATTCTGCGTTTTTTTGCATTGCGTAATACTGATAAGTTTAGTAGAGGTATGGAGGGATTTCTCGACTTATATATGATGAAAAGTCTATCATTTTCTGCTCAAGATATCGAATTTCTAAAAGACATTTTTTTCAAAACTATCAATCTAGCTCACCACATATATGGAGAGAAATTATTCAAACCTTTTGATCCTCAGTCTGATACTTGGAAGGATAGAGCATACAAAGCTTATTATGATGCAGTAATGGTGGGTTTTAGTAGACATTTAGAAGATTCAAATATTTTATGGGAACGTAAGTCAAAAGTAATTGAAAAAACTAAAATTCTGTTTAGAGAAGATACATCACAGCTGTTTACTGGAGGTGGAAAAACCAAGACTGATATTCAAGAAAGAATCAGTATATTTGATAATATGCTATCTCAAGTCATAGCAGAGTAAAAAGCAATGTTTCAAAATCTGCTCATGGCTGTAAAAGCTAATATTTCTACAATTCGTGCCATTATCAAAACGAATGAGAAAATTCGAGACATTGCTTTTGGAGATGTTTCTGTATATCCAGAAGAAACAAAAATAGTCCTCATGGATATGTTTCAAGATATCCCGGAAGCAACTGATTGGCGTGTTTATGATCATTGTGCTGTCGTCACTCGTTTGTATGCTATTTATGAAACCTTTGTAGAAGACTTAATTCGAGATTGGTTAATTATTTTACCAAGTTTATATCCAAATTATTCAGACTTAAACGAAACTATTCGTAGGATTCACCAAACTGGAGTAGGAAGACTGCTGCAAGAAATATTGAAAGAAGATAATAATAGATACAAGAACCTATCTGTACAAAAGGTCATGCTGGGGTTATTGAATGGAGAAACTGGAGAAGATAAATATCAACTATTACCAGATGCTTTTCTCTTTCATGAACAGAATTTACGCAAAAATAGCTTAGAAAGATTATTAGCAAATGCTGGTATTTCTGATACTTGGGGTTGGATCATAAAACATAGATATGTAAAATATTTTATTGAAGAAATTAGAGGAAATGAAACTTCGATGGAAAAAGAACTTAATACATTAATTAGTTATCGCAACGACGCTGCACATAGTACAAAGATAGAAGATTGGTTAGGATTTAAACCACTGTTAGAATTATGTGATTTTGTTGAAAGTTTATGTCAAGCACTAACTGAATTAGTCAATTATCAGGTGCTTCAAAGTAAAGAATCAATTGGACAAGTACAAGAAGTTGGTAAAATTACAGAGTGGTTTAAAAAACCTCAAGCTGGTGTTTTCACAGCATATATAGAATGTTCATTATCAGTTGGTAGCACTATTATTTTAGTAGGAGAATCCTACTGTCAAGAAGCTAAAATAGAGAGTATTAAATATAATGATCAGTCAATTACTGATGAGATTAAAACAACCACAGGAATGGAGGTAGGGTTAAAATTTGATGTTGAGGCCAGAAAAGATTTGCGTTTGTATAAATTAACGACTTAAAGCAGATATAAAATCTAAATAGGGGTATCAGATCCCCGACTTCTTTGATCATGATCTTCATAATTGATCATTCATGATAGAAGTCGGGGATCTAGTTTAATGTAAACGAGAGATTTCTCACATATTCCCGAAAAACAGAAGATAATGAAAACATCACTTTATCTTCTTTCAGTTTACTTACTAAATACCGTTGTTGTAAAGATTGTAAACCGTTATTAAAATCAACTGAGGATAAATTTAAGGTTTCTATTAACGTTTGTCTTAATTCTTCTCTAGAAATAGGGTTTTCAAATCTACTCAAATATAATACTATTTGTTTTTCTATAGGTGATAAACGGTTATATATCTCTTGAAAATGAGACTGCATTTGCTGGGTAATATGTAATGTATTTTCTGCTAAAAATTCAACAACTTCACCATCATAATTTTTGGCAATTAAGACGGTAATAGTTTTTAAAAACATTAAGTTACCTGTATATAATTTGATTAAATCTAACCAACTATCCTGATTTTTTAATCCTGTATTTTGGAGAATATCGGAATGATATAAACCTGAGATTTCTAAAGATTTGATGGGATATAATTCTGGATCTAAAGATTCCATTTCTGGACATTGTTCTTGACTAATTAAGATAATATTACTTTGATGTTGGGTTTCTGTAACAAGTTTGAATAAGGGTTGATAGTCTTGATATTCTGGTTGATATTTTCCCGCAAGTTCACCAGGTGTAAAGATATTTTGGATATCATCAAGGATGATTAAACATTTTTGTGTAGAGAGAATATTAAATAGTTGTTTGATTTTATCATCTAGATTTTTTTCAGGTTGTTGTTTACAGACTTGCAATAAATCATCAATGAGTAAATTTAGAGATTTGGGATATTTTAAACTTTTCCAAATTATGACTTCAAATTTATCTAAGTTGAAATCTACAAATCTTTTAACTAGAGTAGTTTTACCAATTCCTGATAAACCTAAAATAGAGATTAAAGGGGTGTTTTGATTGAGAACACAATTAGATAAATATTCTAATTCTTTCTCTCTTCCATAAAATCTAATAATTCTTGGTGATAAAGTTAAATCATGGTAATAAAATTTTTGTGTTTCTTCTTTATTATTTGATTTATTTTGATGACATAAATTAATATGATTGTTCTCAAAATTAATAATTTTAGAAAACTGAGAAATTTTAGAATTTACAACTCTTTCTATAGTCCAAGCAAAATTAGATTTATTAATATTTTCTCCCAACTTATCTGATAATGTTTTAAATAACTTTCTACTTTCATCACCAATATAACCTTCATCATAATTATAAAGTTCAGCAATTTGTTTATAAGTTTTACCCTTAAATAATTCTTCAATAATTCTTTTTTGCAGATCATCTAAATGCTGATCTGTTTCTGTGAAAATTAAATTATCTACAAATTGCAAAATTTCTGTAATAGTCATAAAAACTAGATGTTATAAATTGATATTATCCGCTACGCAGAAAAAGCAAAAACATCAATCTCAATTTTTTTATGAGATTTTTTATTACTATTCAGCAGTGAGCGAATATTTTCCGCAGTTTCACTACTAAAAGTTATTTCTCCACAACGAGAACAAACTTTAGCGGGAATACCCTCAACTAAAATTAGTTTACCGTTAATTTCAAAAGTTTCATTTACTAACTCTTGAGTAAAATTTTCTGAACCACAAATATGACAACTCAACATTATGACCTCCTCTGACAATAATTAATCCATTCTTTTGGATCAGAATCTGCTTATTTACAGGATTGATGCAGTCTGACGCACCTTACCAGATTTTATAAGCCGTTCAAGTATTATAACTTATATTGCTTCCAAACAATCAGGTATTTTCAGGTATTTTTTTAATATTTTTTCATTAAATATCAAGTAATATCAGCATTGTTAAACCCATATAAAATAATGGTTTTCCTGCGACTAGACGTAATCCAGAAAAATAATGTATAATAATCATAGAATTAATTATAAAAATATGCAACAATTAATCATTCAAGTTGCTGATAAAGAAAAAGCCGAGATGCTACTAAAAATTATTTCTGCTTTAGATTTTGTCAAATCTGTAGAAGTAGTAGAAGATAACAATAATATAGCTGATAGTGAACAAGAATTTTTTGATTTAGCGGGAATTTGGGAAAATAGAGATATTAGCACTCAATCCATTCGTCAAGAAGCATGGAGAACAGAAAATAAATGATTTTATGTGATACAAATATTATCATAAAATTTTATAAAAACAATTCTCAAGTTATCTCTGAACTGCGGTTTCAGGGAATTAATCAATTAGCTATTAGTTCTATTACTCAAGCTGAATTATATTATGGTGCTATTAATAATTTGGAGTTGAAAAAAATTAAAACCCATTTACAATTACTCCATATTTTTCCTATTGATGTCATGATATCTACTCAGTTTATTACACTAATGGAAAATTACTCTCTTAGTCATAAATTAAGTATACCTGATGCTTTAATTGCTGCAACAGCATTAGTTAATCAGATTGATTTATATACATTAAATGTTAAAGATTTTCGTTTTATTAAAGGCTTAAATTTACATCAACCTTCTATTAATTAGTTGTAAGATGTGTCAGATATCAAGAATCCGCTTATTTACAGGATTGATGCAGTCTAACGCACTCTACCAGATTTTATAAGCTGTTCAAGTATTATAACTTAGATTGATTCCAAAAAATCAGGTATTTTCAGGTATTTTTGTAATATTTCTTAATTATACATCAAGGAATATCAGGGATTTTCTGAGGTGACAAAAAAGTAACAATCTATAAAAATGATTAATCAAGGTGTATTCAATTACAATGCTTTGAGGAAAACTATGGTTAATCAACTTTATTATGGAGACAATTTAGAAGTTTTAAGAAAGTATATTAAAGATGAATCGGTAGACTTATGTTATATTGATCCTCCTTTTAATTCTAAACGCAATTACAATCAAATTTATAATAATATTGGTTCAGAAGATAAAGCACAAGCACAAGCATTTATTGATACTTGGGAATGGGATGATCACGCTATTAAGGGATTAAGTGAAATCACCAGTAATTATCATGGGTTATTTACTCAACAATGTATTGCTTTAATTACAGGTTTAAGTAATGTTTTAGGAACAGGTAGTTTACTTGCTTATTTAGTGAGTATGACTTTAAGAATAACAGAAATTCATCGAGTTTTAAAACCTACAGGTAGTTTTTATTTACATTGCGATCCTACCTCTAGTCATTATTTAAAGTTAGTTTTAGATGCTGTTTTTTGTTCTCAAGGTGGAGATTTTTTAAATGAACTTATTTGGAAAAGAACCACCGCACATAACGATTCTCAAAGATTTGGTAGGATTCAGGATCGTATATTATTTTATAGCAAATCACAGTCAAAAATATTTAATTATATAGATAATATTCATTCGGATAAACAATTATCTCGTTATAAGTATTCAGATCAAAAAGGTTTATATAGAGCAGAAAACTTAACTGCTCCAAAATTTTCAGAAACAAGAACTGTAGAATGGAAAGGTGTTCATCCTGGAAATAATAGACAATGGAGATTTTCTATTGAAAAGCTAGAAGAATTATATGAAAATGGTGATATTTTACTACAAAAGGATGGTAGACCTAGAAAGGATGGTTTAAAACAATATTTACATGAAACAAAAAATCCTGTATTACAAGATATTTGGACAGATATATCATTTCCCCCTACTACGAAAGAACGTTTAGGATATCCAACACAAAAACCAGAAGCATTATTAGAAAGAATAATAAAAGCCAGTTCCAACGAAAATGATATCGTATTAGATGCTTACTGTGGATGTGGTACAACTGTTGCAGTGTCTCAAAAATTAGACAGACAATGGATAGGAATAGACATCACTTATCAAAGTATAAGTTTAGTCTTAAAAAGATTAGAAGACAGCTTTGGTAAAGGAGTTTTAGACACCATTAAATTACATGGTATACCCAAAGATATCGAAAGCGCAATAGCATTAGCAAATAAAAAAGACGATCGCACTCGTAAAGAATTTGAAAAATGGGCAATTTTAACCTATACAAATAACCGAGGAATAATTAACATCAAAAAAGGATCAGATCAAGGAGTAGACGGAATTGTTTATTTTTACGGTGATAAAGGAGATCAAGAAAAAATCATCTTACAAGTTAAATCTGGGAAGGTAAAATCAGGAGATATCCGCGATTTATTAGGAACAATGACCTTAGAAAATGCCAGAATTGCCATATTTATCACCTTAGAAGATCCTACCAAAGATATGTTAAAAACTGCCAAGTCTGCTGGTTTTTATCAAAATAAACTCATGCCTCATAGTTGTGATAAAATTCAAATTGTTACTGTGCAAGATATTATTGAAAATAAACAACGATTAACTATGACATTAGCTTATGAAGTTTTAAAAAGTGCAGAAAAACAAAAAGAAGTAAAAGCAAGTCAAATTGAGTTAGATATTTAATAATATCTAGTAGGTTGGGTTGAGGAAACGAAACCCAACACATATATTAACTTTTAATAAATTTTCATCAGTTAACCTATTTCATCAGAACATGGGTAGGGCTTTAGCATTGCTAAACCCCTACAAAAATATCGGTTTTTAAGCTGTTACGCAGCTAAATTCTATAATCATAATATTCTTAGCTCTTGTGGAACAGGCATCTTGCCTGTTAAACTTATACAAATTAAATGCACAACAGCTTATAAATAAATTGCAGATGTAAATAATTCACTATTTTTAATTTATCAATGATGCACGATTTAGTGATACTTTGGAAATGCGTTAGCGGTAACTCCCTGAAGCGATCGCTATACTACCCATAATTTACCCTACCTCCACCAAATCAAATAATTAAAAAATCATAAAAATTCTTATTAATACATCAGTATCAAATACAATTAACCAGCAAATAAAAAACTAAAAAACCTAAACATGAACCAAACAACAGCCAATTATGATCAAGCATGGAAAGGAGCAATAGAAAAATACTTTCCAGAATTTATCAACTTCTTTTATCCCCAAATTTATCAACAAATAGACTAGAGTAAAACACCAATTTCCCTAGACAAAGAACTAGAACAAATTACAGCTACCTCTAACACAGAAAAACGCTATGCTGATAAATTATATCAAGTGTGGTTACTAGATAACACAGAAATTTGGATATTAATTCACATCGAAGTACAAAGTCAATACGATGAAGAATTTTCCCAAAGAATGTATATCTATAACTACCGATCCTTTGATTTATACCATAAACCAGTAGTTAGTTTAGCCATATTAGGAGATGAAAGCAAA
>NZ_JAQMTI010000281.1:0-7633 GCF_028329225.1 Sphaerospermopsis kisseleviana CS-549
CCAGAACCAGTTTCTGTGCTTGTTCCTGAGTCTTTAACCTCAGAAACACCAGAAACCCCAACTTCAGAACATCCACCAGAACCAATTTCTGTGCTTGTTCCTGAGTCTTTAAGCTCAGAAACACCAGAAACCCCAACTTCAGAAAATCCACCAAAACCAGTTTCTGTCCTTGTTCCTGAGTCTTCCCCAGCAAAATTAAACCCATACTCTCCCCAACAAATACAGCAGGAAGTAACACCCCGACAACAAAAACCTCCAAGTTCCCCAAACTCATCTTCAGTTCAGATAGGTTTCCTGTTGGTTGTGTTGTCAACGGTGATGTCATCCCTTTACAACGTTGTTGTCAAGGCGCTGTTCTATCAAGGTTCTGATCTGTTAGGAAACTTCCAGACACAACAGTTAATGTCACCAACATTGGGAAATATTTTCTTAATCTTGATGCTGAGATTATTGGTGGTTGTACCTTTAATGTTACTTTTAGCTCCTATTTTGCACCCTCCAGTTTGGCAAGACTTACAAAGTCTATTTGATTCAGTTAGCAGAAATGCTGCTGCTAAGAAAACAAACACAAAACAGGTATTACTGTTGTCGGTTGTGAGTGGTGGCTTTTTATTTTTGTCCCAAGTTTTAATTTACATTGCTATTGGTCAAGTAACAACTGGAGTAGCGATCGCTCTGTTTTTTATCTATCCCATGATCACTGTACTCTTAGCTTGGTTTCTCTTTCGTGAGCGTCCTGGCTTATTAAGTTTTAGTGCGATTTCTAGCATTTTTTGTGGTCAATTATTAATCTTGGGTAGTTATTCAACTGGTATTAATAATACCTCTTTAGGAATTATTTCTGGAATTATGTCCGGAATAGCTTTTTCTGTATACGTAATTCTTACTAGGTTATCCGCTCCGAAACTGCATCCAGTTTCTTTTGCTTTAATTAATTTCGCAACCATGTTGTTATTCAGCTTTGTTTGCTTATTAGTACCTTTACCAAGTGATTGGAGTTTAGCCATTAGATCATCCAATTTATTGGAAGTGATTTTAAGTGCTTTTATGTTAGGTGTCCTCACTCTTTGCGGCTATTTATTCAACAATTTTGGCATTCGCAAATTAGGAGGACAACGCTCCGCTATCATTGGTGCTGTTGTCCCAGTTTTCACAGTAATTTTCGCTGGATTAATGATTCAAGAAAAATTGGATCTTCTGCAAATTCTGGGAGTTTTATTGGTAACTGGTGGCGCAGTTGCTATCAGCTGGGAAAAAATGCAAAAGGTTAAATCTTCCAGTGCCAAAAATTAAATGATTAAAAACAATTAAACTATGTACAAATACTTGAAAATTTATACCATAATTTTATATTTCCACAGATTTAACCAGGAAATACCCAATTAAGTCTGAATGTCTTAATGTAAAATTAGAAATTGGTATGAGTTAAACCTCCAGTAATGTGCATATTCTTCAATTTAGATCAAGTTGATGCTAGACTAAGGGTTGGTTTGATTAAGTCAACAGCCTAGAGCGTAGATTCAGTAATGCTAGGTAATCTGTTTTTACCTTGTAGGGGCGAAGCATTTGGGTGATAACCTATCGCTGAAACCCTAAACATTATGTTATGTCCGAAAGCTATGCCTCCAGCACGCTACGCCATCAATTTTGTTAACCTGATGTTATTATTGGTGAGCCTTTCTTTTACTGTTCAAAATTAATGATTACACCCAAGGTAATTTAGCACCATAGTTATTTTATGGTGAAACCATAACAAATCTCCATTGAGAGTGAAGACAAAAATTACAATTTGGTGTATAATAGGTAGTTTAAATTTGACTACTATTTTTTCGTAAACGTGCCATTCATCTGTCTGTGAATATGACTAACGACATAGATCTGATCAAACGTCTTGGTCCAAGTGCGATGGATCAGATCATGCTTTATCTAGCTTTTAGTGCCATGCGTACAAGTGGCCATAGGCATGGAGCATTTTTAGATGCAGCCGCAACAGCAGCTAAGTGTGCAATTTATATGACCTATCTAGAACAGGGACAAAACCTGCGAATGACGGGGCATTTGCACCACTTGGAGCCGAAGCGAGTCAAAATTATTGTTGAGGAAGTAAGACAAGCTCTGACTGAGGGTAAATTGCTAAAAATGCTGGGTTCCCAAGAACCTCGCTATTTGATTCAATTGCCTTATGTGTGGATGGAAAAATATCCTTGGCAACCAGGAAGGTCTCGTGTTCCTGGTACAAGTCTCACCAGTGAGGAGAAAAAACAAATCGAGCGCAAGCTGCCTAAAAATCTGCCTGACGCTCAGTTAGTTACTTCCTTTGAATTTTTAGAGCTAATTGAATTTCTACACAAGCGATCGCAAGAAGAGTTACCCCAGCATCATCAAATGCCTCTGAGTGAAGCCTTGGCAGAGCATATCAAACGTCGTCTACTCTACTCAGGCACTGTGACACGCATTGATTCACCTTGGGGAATGCCCTTTTATGCCCTAACTCGTCCCTTTTATGCCCCAGCAGACGACCAAGAACGTACTTACACAATGGTCGAAGATACTGCTCGTTATTTTCGGATGATGAAAAACTGGGCAGAAAGGAAAGCCAATTCTATGCGTGCTGTAGAAGAACTGGATATTCCTCTGGAAAAAATGCAGGAAGCGATGGAAGAATTGGATGAAATTATCCGCGCTTGGGCTGATAAATATCACTGCGATGGCGGTACACCCATGATTTTACAAATGGCTTTTGGTAATCAAGATGACTAAATCAACAAAAGTTAGAAGTTATCTTCTAATTTTTGCTGATATTACCTTGAGCCAACTATTACCGCTTCGCGGAAGTCAAAAGTCAAAAGTCAAAAGTCAAATGTTCCCTGCCTCAACGAAAGGACTTTTTCAGCAAACCCTACTTAAATGCTACCTTCAGGAGTTGATGGGATAGGCAGTGTCTGAAAAGGTGGTATTAATCCCGGCCGTGTTGTAGATCCAGCCCCAATACTAATAGAACGGTAACTGGCATCAATACATCGGTCTAAAGACTCAATCGGGGTTAAATTAATTTCTTTGCGTAAACCAACCACACACTCAGCAAAGGTAACAGGTAATAAACTGCGTCCACAGTAGCTTAAAACAGCTTGGTTAATTGCCTGTTGGGTACTCTTGCTAATGCCGACTACGCAGGTAGCAAAATCTTCTGCACGACGGGCTTGACTACAGGAATAAAGCGCATCAACTGGGGTAATTTCTGTTTGTTTGGTAATTTTAGCTACACAAGTAGATAACTCTCTTGGTCGCATGGTTGTAGCACAACCTTGAGATGCTGCTTGTGCTGTCACTCCTGCACTTAATAATTGAGCAGCACAAGCACGGTAATCATTTCTATAGGAACTTATCACAGCTTGACTTGGCAAGATATTTGTCCATAGTCCGGCGATCGCCATCACTGGAATTGTGAACATTTTCCAGAAATGACTACTTTTGTAGTGATAAAAACTGCTAATTTCTTTTTTGCGTTTTAACATTGCTATTCTCCAAACACCCAAAGTTATGCTAACTTAGAATTTGCTGAAACTCCTCTATTATCAAGGAATTTCATTGTCAGTACCCAAATACTTCCAAAAGTCTGATACAGCAGGAGTCAGGAGTCAGGAGTAAAACTCTAGTGGTGTCTAGGTTGCAATTTTGATTCTGTACCTCATTGATCTGCCATCTGCTGTATTTATTATTTAACCAAAAATACTCTAGCTAATTGCTAAGAGTTATGTGATAATAGAATATTTGGGTAAAGTTTAAACAGGATTAAATAAGGAAACTCATGTCCCGATATAGAGGTCCGCGCCTCAGAATTGTCCGCCGCTTGGGCGAATTACCAGGATTAACTCGCAAAAGTGCTAGACGTGCCTATGCACCAGGTCAACATGGTCAAAACCGCAAAAAACGGTCTGAGTATGCTATCCGTCTAGAAGAAAAGCAAAAACTTCGCTTAAACTACGGTTTAACAGAAAAGCAAATGCTCCGCTATGTTCGTAAAGCCAGAAGAGTGACTGGTTCTACCGGACAAGTATTGCTGCAATTGCTGGAAATGCGTTTAGATAATACAGTTTTTCGCATGGGTATGGCTCCCACTATTCCCGCAGCACGTCAACTGGTGAATCACGGTCACGTTACCGTTAATGGTCGTGTAGTGAATATCGCCAGCTATCAGTGCCGTCCCGGTGAAGCAATTGGTGTGAGAGATAAAGAAGCATCCAAAAAATTGGTAGAAGCTAACTTACAGTATCCCGGTTTAGCTAACCTTCCCAATCACCTGGAATTTGATAAAAACAAATTGACTGGTAAAGTCAATAGTGTGATTGAAAGAGAATGGGTAGCACTCCAAGTTAATGAACTGCTGGTTGTGGAATATTACTCACGTCAAGCATAATTCAATTTTGGATTTTGGATTGACGATTTTGGATTGGAATAGTTGTTGTTCTTTGAATCCACAATCCAAAATCTAAAATCTAAAATTAGGTTAACCTCCTATTTGCGACATGGTACGGGTGTAAGTGCCGACAGTACCTGAGTCGCGTTGTTTAAAGTTAATTTCTGATTTGATTGCTAATAGTTCTCTGACTTGTGATTGTAATAGAGTAGTGCTACAACCAGCACGTAAAGAAGATTTTAAATCAATTTGCCCAGTTTCATTGAGTAAGCAGGGACGTAACCAACCATCAGCAGAAAGACGCACTCGGTTACAGCGATCGCAAAAACACTCTGACATTTGACTAATAAAACCCAGTGTTCCCTTTGCTCCGGGAATTTGAAATACATCGGCTGGACCATTACCACGAACTTGAGATTCTGTCAAGCCCCAACGTTGACGAATGCGATCACGTAACTCAGCAGAAGATACCCAACCGCGATCGCCAAACAAGTCACCATTACCAATAGGCATAAATTCAATAAATCGGACGTGCCAATTTTTATCAATCGTTAAAGCAGCTAAATCCAAAACTTCATGGTCATTAACGCCAGGTATTATCACCACATTTAACTTTAACGGATCAAAACCCACATGATAAGCAGCTTGAATTCCATCCCAGACTTGCTGCCAACGTCCACGGCCATGATTACCGATAATTTGCTCAAAAGTAGCTGCATCAAGAGAATCTAAACTAATATTAATTCTTCTTAAACCTGCATCATAAAGACTTTTAGCTATAGGAGCTAATAAAAACCCATTAGTAGTCATTGCCAAATCTTGAGTTTGGGGAAGATGGGCAATTTTTTTTACCAACTCCACCACACCAGGACGGAGTAGAGGTTCACCACCAGTCAAGCGGAAGCGAGTAAAACCAACAGGGATAAATACTTCTTGAATAAGAGTGAGTAGTTCCTCATCAGTTAATAATTGTTGTTTCAGGATATAGTCTAATTCTGCACCTTCCGGCATACAATACAGACAACGGAAATTACAGCGATCAATTAAACTAATGCGAAGATAGTCTACTGGGTTCATGTTTGTTGAGTTGAAGTCTAATTTCTAGTGTAGAAATCCAAGGGAATATAGAATATATTTTTTATGCGCTGAGATGTTTCAAAACAGCAGTGATGCGATGGCTGTATAGGTAAAAATCTAGTTGATTAGTCATTGCCAAAATACTGTTTTTAGATATTAAATAAGGAGAGTTGTTGAAAACCTCTCCTAAGTAAATTTTAGTATTCTGCACCTAACGACCTTTCTATTGCGCGTCTAATGTAGCGTTGATAAGGAATACCTTCTTTTTTTGAAACAGATTTAACAGCCTCTAACATCTCTTCAGACATTCTTACACTAACACTTTTGTCTTTAGGTTTAAATTCAAAAGTGACAGGCTTAAAGTTTTCAGGATGAAGATACTCTGATAAATCACCTTCTAATAATGCTTCGATTTCCTCATCTGTTTTTACTCTTGGGAAAATTTTCTTCATAGGAGCGTACCTCTTTGTCGTGCATATATATGGCGCTGATTGGTCTAATGAGTATTTTGTCTTGTTTACTTCGGAATGTAAAAGCCACAAAAATATATCTTTTCTGACTTGAAATCCCTACAGGCAGATACCTGTCCTCATTTTCAGAGTGTTTGATATCTGGAGTAATGAGAACATCTGGCTGCTGAAACAGATACTCAATTTCTTCTTGAGAAACACGATTCCAGCATTTTGCAGAGTTTCCTTCATCCCAATCAAAGCCATTGACACTTTCTATCATAACTCTAAAAATAACTTTTGTATATACAAATGTAACCATTTTTTCATATCTTACGCAACCTACAGGAGATTTTTGGTACTATAGGTAAGTCCTCAAATATTTTGAATTTATGCCTTTAGTAGCTTGAAGGCATTTAAAATTTATCCAAGTTTAAATTTTTCCTCTATAATATTTACCTGCTTCTTGTTGCTGATCCTGTGTAATTACTCAGAATTTGTAACAGTGAGTTGATCGCATCCACCAACCAGCTATCTACCGTGCAAGATACCGACTCTATGAATGACCTTGCGGCTGCACTGCAACAGCCTGTAGACTTGGATTTTGAATTACCAGATCCAGAAGATGAAGAAATTGCTGAGTCTGACTTTTTACAGCAGTTAGATGTAGCTTGGCAAGTATGCGATCGCTTTGATCTGCAAACAGAAATTTGGCGGGGGCGAATTTTACGCGCTATCCGTGACAGAGAGAAAAAAGGCGGAGATGGGCGCGGTACTGGTTTCCTCAAATGGTTGAAGGAACGGGAAATTAGTAAAACTCAAGCTTATTCTTGGATTCAATTAGCTAATAGTGCTGATACCTTAATTGAAGATGGTAAACTGGACCCCAGTACAGTTAATAACTTTAGTAAACGGGCATTTGTAGAAACCGCCAAAGCTGCACCAGAAGTACAACAGATGGTAAGTGAAGCAGCGCAAAAAGGCGATCGCATCACCCGCAGAGAAGTCCGTCAACTCACGGATGAATGGACAGCCATGTCCTCAGAATTGTTACCTGAACCAGTCAAGGAAAAAGCCGCCGATAATAGCCTTCCTGCCCGCTACATTGCCCCTCTGGTGAAGGAAATGGAAAAACTGCCAGAATTACACCAGAAGGCGTTACAGAGAGAAATAGCGGAAAATCCTGATGTAGATACTTTAAAACAAGCCACTACAGAAGCTAGACAACTAGCAAAATATCTCAAATCTGCTGTCCAGGTGCAAGCACTGACAGAAGAAAATGTGGATATTGAAACTGCATTAGAAGAAGCTCAAAGAATCGGCTGTTTAAGTATAGCAGCAGACTTGGTAAATCAAGCATCCCAAATGGAACAAGGTATAGCTAAGTTATACATGACTTGGAAGAAAATCAGTAACTTAGCTGATAGATTGTATGTTGATACTGGAGCGAGTACACCAAATTTGCGATCGCTCCTGGGTTGTGTTGAACCACTGGGAGGGGAAGTCATGGAAATTAAACTCAGTGGTGCAACTGATCATACTATTAGGTTACAGATTCAGGAGACTAATTAGGGACTGGGGACTGGGGACTGGGGACTGGGGACTGGGGAAGAAAATTTTAGATTTTAGATTTTAGATTTTAGATTGGAGTGAACAAAATCCAAAATCCAAAATCCAAAATTGAATTACC
>NZ_JAQMTI010000282.1:0-10358 GCF_028329225.1 Sphaerospermopsis kisseleviana CS-549
AAACCTGCGGGCTTATGACTTCGTTTCCCAAGAATTACGGGCAGCAGAAGACCCAGAATTTGAAACCTTCTATACCAAAAACATTTTGTTGAACGAGGGTATCCGCGCTTGGATGGCTCCTCAAGACCAACCCCACGAACAGTTCGTATTCCCAGAGGAGGTACTACCACGTGGTAACGCTCTCTAATAGATCAGTTATAGCCGGTGGCCGTGACCAAGAATCAAGCGGTTTTGCTTGGTGGTCTGGTAACGCTCGTTTAATCAACCTATCTGGTAAACTGCTGGGCGCTCACGTTGCTCACGCTGGTTTGATTGTATTCTGGGCTGGAGCAATGACATTATTTGAAGTTGCTCACTTTATCCCAGAAAAGCCCATGTATGAACAGGGCTTAATTCTTCTCCCTCACGTTGCCACATTAGGTTGGGGCGTTGGTGCTGGTGGTGAAGTTATCGACACTTTCCCCTACTTTGTTGTAGGTGTACTGCACCTAATTTCTTCCGCTGTTCTCGGTTTTGGCGGTATCTACCACGCTGTACGTGGTCCTGAAACCTTAGAAGAATATTCTTCTTTCTTTGGTTATGACTGGAAAGACAAGAACAAGATGACCAACATCATCGGCTTCCACCTGATCATCTTAGGATGCGGTGCGTTGCTGTTGGTACTGAAGGCTATGTTCTTCGGTGGTGTCTATGACACTTGGGCTCCCGGTGGTGGTGACGTGCGTGTAATCACTAACCCCACCCTCAACCCTGCTATCATCTTTGGTTATCTCATTAAAGCTCCCTTTGGTGGCGAAGGCTGGATTATCAGCGTTGATAACATGGAAGATGTTATCGGCGGTCACATCTGGATTGCTTTAATTTGTATTTCCGGTGGTATTTGGCACATCTTCACCAAGCCTTTTGCTTGGGCGCGTCGTGCTTTTATCTGGTCTGGTGAAGCTTACCTATCCTACAGCTTAGGTGCTTTGTCCATGATGGGCTTTATCGCTTCCGTCATGGTTTGGTATAACAACACCGTTTACCCCAGCGAATTCTTTGGTCCTACTGGTCCTGAAGCTTCTCAAGCACAAGCTTTAACCTTCTTGATTCGTGACCAACGCTTAGGTGCTAACGTTGGTTCTGCTCAAGGTCCTACTGGTCTTGGTAAATACTTGATGCGTTCTCCTACCGGTGAAATCATCTTCGGTGGTGAAACCATGCGTTTCTGGGATTTCCGTGGTCCTTGGTTAGAGCCTCTCCGTGGTCCTAACGGTCTTGACTTAGAAAAAATCAAGAATGATATTCAGCCTTGGCAAGCTCGTCGTGCTGCTGAATACATGACACACGCTCCTCTGGGTTCTTTGAACTCTGTAGGTGGTGTGGCTACTGAAATCAACTCCTTCAACTATGTATCTCCTCGTGCATGGTTGGCTACTTCTCACTTTGTCTTAGGTTTCTTCTTCCTTATCGGTCACTTGTGGCACGCAGGACGCGCTCGTGCTGCTGCTGGTGGTTTTGAGAGAGGTATTGACCGTGAGAACGAACCAGCTTACTACATGAAGGATCTTGACTAGGTTTTTCTAGTTTTCTTTCATCACTGACAATCAATTAATTTTCTTGCTCTTGCTGTCAAGCGAGAGCTTTTTTTCGTCTGTTTGAAAATTATACACATTAAAATTTACATTAAAATTTGTTACGTCTTTTATGCTGTGCTTGATATAGCTGTACACACGACGGTTAGGACATAAACTAAATCTCAAACTTAGACAATCAAAGGCTTTTAACACTATGAATACTCACCTGCTATAGTTTATGTCCTAATCTTGATGGTTATAGCTATAGTGTTATGTGTAAATTTTTTTTCATAAATAAACAATTATTTATACATTGCTGATAATATACACTATTACAAATAAATTCTGTGAGTAGTGAAATCATGAATAAGTTAGGGTTTGGCACATCTGTACTGACAGTAACAGCTAGTTTAGTGATGGGTACATCAATAAATCAGGTGGTGATGGCTGAAGAAGTGATTGCAGAATCAACAACTCAGCCAGCAGTTACAAATGAAGTGATTGCTACATCAATAACACCAGAAACAAGTGAGACTCGTCCTCAACCTGGTACTTTTTCTTACGATGCTGTAGATTTACTTGCCAAAAGACCATTAGATTTAAACAAGTTCTGCAAAGATTACCCTTTAAATTCTCGCTGCGCTAATCGTCCTGATCCATCAACACAACCGTCACAAGAAGCTAAACCTACTGAGGAAACTAGTAAAACTCCTGCAAAAACCAGCGGTTGGGCAATCACCCCTGAAATTAGTACACTAGGTGTTGGTGCAACAGTCACCAAATCTGTAACACCTAATATCAATGCTAAACTTGGAATTACTGGTTTAGGTATCAGCGCAGATATTGAAGAATCTGATATCAGTTATGATGCTAAACTTAACTTATTCAATGTTTCTACTTTAGTTGACTACCATCCTTGGCAAAAGTCCGGTTTTCGTTTGACTGGAGGTCTGGTGTTTCAAGACAATAATATCGAAGGAACTGGTAAAGCCACCAATGGTGGTACAACAATTAACATAAATGGAATAGACTATGTCATCGGTTCTGGTGACACAGTGAAAGCCAAGATTTCCCTACCTAATAGCGTAGCACCATATCTAGGTATTGGTTGGGGTAATGCTGTTAAACCTGGTAACCGCTGGGGTTTCTCCGCTAATTTGGGTGTGATGTTTGCTGGCTCACCAAAAGTAGAGTTAACAGCACCTGGTTATATTCCCGCAGGTGATGTAGAGGCAGAAAGGAAACAATTGGAAGACGATTTGGACTGGTTGAATATTTACCCTGTTCTTTCTCTAGGTCTATCTTACCAATTTTAGATGAAAATTTTCAGGTTTGATTCAGGGCTAACAGCTAGTTACTGTTTTACTAACTCCTGTTAACCCTTTCCCCCTGCTCTTCACCAAAAAGTATTGGGTTTTATGACTTTAATGTAAACAGTATTTTAAAATCCAAAAAACCTGAGAACATTAAAGATAAGACCCAAAGGACCTGCTACAGTACCTACTGTATCACCAGCCTTGGCAACACCAGAACGGTTGACTACCACAACATCATTATTACGAAGTATGGGATTGGTTTCCTCGTTAATGCCTTTGGAGAAATCTATTTTTACTACCCGTTTAGTAACAGTACCATTGGGATTGAGACGAATCAAATCTACAGCACCACTACTAGCCCTAGCATCATTAAAGCCACCAGCAGCCAGTAAAGCCTGATTTAAAGAGCTATTCGGCTGTAAATTTGTTAATCCAGGTTTTTTCACTTCTCCGACTACCCCTACTTGAATAGTTGCCGGTGATAAAGTAGTAGTAGCTAATTGTGTTGCTTCCGCTGGGTTAATCTCAGTGGCTGTGGGAACAACAATTGTATCTCCATCTTGCAACACCACATCTTGATTTAGATCCCCAGTTTGCAATAATTCCCAGAGATTGAGATTTAATGTTTGTTCTGAGCCAATTCTAGTAGGACGGCGGATTTTAATACTCCGCACATCCGCTTGTGATGTAATTCCTCCAGCTAGTTGAATTGCTCGCATGACAGTTGGTAAGCCTGTTCCTGGCGCTCCACCATCATTTCCACCACCACCTGGTGTTACTAAATAAGAACCGGGACGGTACACTTGACCTGTAATAGCTACTGTGCGGGGTGCAGTTTGACTAGCCGCATAATTGGCTGCAAATAAATTCCGAGCTTCAGCAACGTTGAAATCTGTGGCGGTGGGTACAACTATGGTGTCTCCATCCCGTAAGGTGATATCTTGGGGTATTCTGCCTGTTTGGGTGATTTCTTTGAGGTTGAGAGCAATAACCTGTTCACCAGAACGTCCAATTTTACGGCGTAATTGTACTTTAGTCACATCTGCTGCTAATGTTACCCCTTGGGCTGTGCTAAGTGCTGCTAATATTGTGGGATATTGTAAACCGGGATTATCGCCGCCGCTGCCCTGTAAACTGAGAGTGTAAGCGCCTGGTCGTGTTACCTCTCCAGCTACAAAAATGTTAATGGGACGAGGTGATAATAAATTAACTGAAATTAGCGGACGTTTGAGAAAGCGAGCATATCTTCTAGATATTTCGTCTGCTGCCTGTTCCGTTGTTAATCCGAGAACGGATATACTACCAATTAGAGGTAGGTTAATTGAACCACCAGGGGGTACTTGATATTCACCCGTATATTCAGGTACTTCAAATATGTTGACACGAATGCGATCGCCTCCACCTAATAAGTAGTCTGTAGATATGCTGGAGGTTTGTGATGCTGTTCTTTGTTGCGCTAGGCTGACGGATGGTAAAGCAAGATTGACACTCGTTAACAAAACTACAGATGTAGTTGAATGGGTTAAAAATTTCCACAAATGTATATTAAGCATATTTACTGGAGAATTTGAGACTACCATCTGTAAATTTCTAAACATTTTTAACGTTGACTATAGTTAATTATTCAAGTTCCCTATCATCCTTATTTTCCTAATTAACTATGGTTTTCAGGATATAATCTGAATCCTGTATTCTGAATTTTTAGTTAACTTAATTTAAATTAAAACTCGGACAGATCATCTAATTGTTAACGATTACAGCAAGTTTTTTCAAATTCGTCAATAGTGAAGAATCATATTTTATAGGGTTTAGGGAATAGAATAAATTTTATTACAAGTTATTACCAGTAATTAGCCCTACATGATTTAAGTTACTTTTCAGTTATAAAAGCAAGTGTTTACACAATGTAGGGATAAGCATTTAGGGACCTGAAGAAGTTCCTGAATCTCTTACAGACGTTCACATAGAACGTATTTACTGAATCCTGAATTATTACTGATTTTGTTTTTGGATCTGTTGGATAAAGAACTCTTCTAAAGATTGACGAGTTAAGTTCATATTCATAATTTTGCCACCCATTAATCGGAGACTGGCTAGAAAATCATAGTAATCTGCTTGTAAAATACCATGCCAAGTGCCATCAGGTTCAAATTGCAAATCAAGTATTCTTTTATTCAGAACTTCTGTATCGCCTCCTTGACCTTTAACATGATATGTATTCTCTGTACCTAAAAGTTCATTGAGAGAACCAGCACAAATTAATTCTCCTTTAGCCAGGATAGCAATGCGATCGCAAATTTGTTCTACTTCACTCAAAACATGACTGTTGAAAAATATTGTCTTTCCAGCTTTTTTGAGTGAGAGAATAATTTCTCGCATTTGGTAACGTCCCAAGGGATCAAGTCCAGACATAGGCTCATCTAAAAATACCAATTCTGGATCATTAATTAATGCCTGAGCCATACCAACTCGCTGAAGCATTCCTTTAGAATAACGTCGCATTAGCTTTTTACGAGCATCAGTTTGTGACAAACCGACTAATTTTAACAGTTCGGGAATGCGTTGACGTTGCACCTTTTGAGGTATTTGGAATAAACCAGCAGCTAATTCCAAAAATTCCCAGCCGGTGAGATAGTCGTATAAATAGGGATTTTCTGGTAAGTAACCAATACGCTGTTTCACCGAGCGATCGCCAAGTGGCTTACCTAATAATAATCCCCTGCCAGCAGAAGGGCGGATAATTCCCAATAAAAGTTTTAACAGAGTGGTTTTACCCGCACCATTAGGGCCCAATAATCCAAAGGTTTCCCCTGGGTAAACTTGTAAAGAACAACTTTTCAAAGATACGACTTTTTGATTCAGCCAAAAACCCGTGCGATAAACTTTTCGCAACTCAGAAGTCAGAACTACTGGAGGCTGATCTACAGGATTCAGTTGAGGAGCGGATGTGTCTGCAACAGAATTCATCGTGTTTCAATTACCAATTACCGACTGGGTGCGATTGATTACAAGTTAGAAATTAGCACGATAATAAACAAACTATATTGTTGTGTCAATTATCGCCTAGAGAATAGCTTTCTTACACTACCATCAGTAACTTATAGCACACCTTTTGAACTGGGAATAGTCTCAGCACGACGAGGATCAATTTCTACTGCCATCCGCATCGCTCTGGCAAAGGCTTTAAAAGTTGCTTCAATAATATGATGGGAATTAATACCATCAAGTTGGCGAATATGCAAGGTCATTTGACTATGATTCACCAACGCCACAAAAAATTCCCGCACCAGTTGGGTATCATAAGTTCCCACTCGTTGAGTAGGAATATTTAGACTATAACTGAGATGAGGTCTGCCAGAAAAGTCTAAAGCTACCTGAATCAAAGCTTCATCTAGGGGTGCAAGGAAATTACCAAAGCGGACAATGCCTTTTTTATTACCTAGTGCTTGATGTAAAGCTTGACCCAAAGTAATCCCCACATCTTCATTAGTGTGATGATCATCAATTTCCCAGTCACCTTTAGCTTGAATATCCAAATCAAATAAACCATGAGAGGCGATTTGATGGATCATGTGATCTAAAAAAGGAATGCCAGTATTAGCGTTACAGATGCCCGTACCATCAATGTTTATGGTTACTATTACATCCGTTTCCCCAGTAGTACGTTTAACTGTAGCAATGCGGTTAGTAGTCATTAGTCATTAGTCATTAGTTATTAGTTATTAGTCATTGGTCATTAGTTGTTTTTCCCAATCACCAATCACCAATCACCAGTCACCTATTACATTCCCATCATTTCATATCCTGCATCTACATACAGGATTTGCCCAGTGATGCCGCTGGATAAATCACTACATAAAAAAGCAGCGGTATTACCTACTTCTAATTGTGTAACGGTGCGACGCAGGGGTGCGATTGCCTCAACATGATGAATCATATCTAAAATGCCGCCTACTGCTGAAGATGCCAAAGTGCGGATAGGACCTGCGGAAATACCGTTAACACGAATGTTTTGGGGACCTAGTTCTGCTGCTAAGTAACGAACACTGGCTTCTAACCCAGCTTTGGCTACACCCATGATGTTATAGTTAGGGATAGCTCGCACAGCACCTAAATAGGAGAGAGTAACAATACTACCGCCTTCAGTCATCAAAGGTTTGGCAGCACCGCTTAACTGAATCAGTGAATAAGTGCTAACTTCCAAAGCTTTATTAAAACCGGAACGGGACGTTTTGCTAAAATCTCCGCTTAAATCTTCTTTGTTAGCAAAAGCGAGACAGTGAATGAGGATGTCTAATTTACCCCATTGATCACGGACAGTTTCAAAAGTGGCTTGAATTTGTTCCTCGTTTTCAACGTTACAGGGAAGGAATAAGCTAGGTTGGAGAGGTTCGACTAATTCTGAGACTTTTTTCTCGAATTTGCCTTTTTCATCTGGCAAATAGGTAATGCCCAGGTTAGCACCAGCTTGGTGTAGTTGTTGAGCAATACCCCAGGCAATGGAGCGATTATTGGCAATACCCGTGACTAAGGCGTTTTTACCGGACAGATTCAGCATAGAAATAGTCAATGTGATCAATCATTAGGAGTATAGATAACCATACTAGAATCTGACCCTATTTTTACTTAGTTAGGTAGGGGATTTTCAAAAATATCATTCGTTTGGGTATTGCAGTCCAGAAATTTATGATAAAGCAGATTGCAGATCAATGAGGTACAGGATCTAACGTGAAATATAGACAGAAAGAGAATTTTACTTCTGACTCAAGAGGGCAACCACAGGGTGTTGCCCCTACGAATGACTCCTGACTCCTGCTGTAATTGTTTAAGAACTTATAAAGATATTGCAAATTTTTCTGCAAAAAAACCTCTTTAGTTCAGTTTGAGAAACTACTGATCAACAATTCTTGGCTAAAAATAACAAAAATTGGGTATCATGATCAACAAATAAAGATAAAATGAGAGATTTGAGTATAGGAAAAAACAGAAAGGTTGACGGTGCTTTATTGAATTTTCAGGTGTATTCTTAGGTAATCAGTTTTTGTTTTTCCGGCATTGGGTAGGGGAAGGGAGATGATCGTGACACAAGATAAAGCCCTAGCAAATGTTTTTCGTCAGATGGCAACTGGAGCATTTCCGCCAGTTGTGGAGACGTTTGAACGCAACAAAACGATCTTTTTTCCCGGCGATCCCGCCGAACGAGTTTATTTTCTTCTCAAGGGTGCTGTGAAACTTTCCAGGGTATATGAAGCAGGAGAAGAAATAACGGTAGCACTGCTGCGGGAAAATAGTGTTTTTGGTGTGTTGTCATTGCTAACGGGTAATAAGTCAGATAGGTTCTATCATGCAGTTGCCTTTACGGCGGTAGAATTACTTTCTGCCCCAATTGAACAAGTAGAGCAAGCACTCAAGGAAAATCCAGAATTATCAATGTTAATGCTGCGGGGACTATCTTCGCGGATTCTGCAAACAGAGATGATGATTGAAACCCTTGCTCACCGAGATATGGGTTCTCGGTTGATCAGTTTTTTGTTAATTCTCTGTCGGGATTTTGGTGTACCCTGTGCAGATGGCATTACCATTGATTTGAAGCTATCCCATCAGGCGATCGCTGAAGCAATTGGTTCTACTCGCGTTACTGTCACCAGATTGCTTGGAGATTTACGCGAGAAAAAAATGATCTCCATCCACAAGAAAAAGATTACTGTGCATAAACCTGTCACATTAAGTAAGCAATTTACTTAAAATCTGTTGGGGGGAAAGTTGGTACAAGTTGTATTGAAGTTGTGTTTTGAAAAAAATACCCGCAATCGGAGGAAATTTAAAAATTGACTAAATTCTGCTTTTGCCAATCTTCTTTCCCCCACAGACAATGGTTGAAAGTAGTAGGCTGTATCTGGAAGCATTTCTGGCGGTAGTTGAAGATGGCCACCGGGTACATCCTGATAGCAGCAATTTTAATTCTGGGGGGCGTGATTGCCACTGTGGGCGATCGCATTGGCACTAAGGTGGGCAAGGCACGCCTCTCTTTATTTAATTTGCGTCCTAAAAATACAGCCGTATTAGTAACGATTTTTACGGGTGGTGTAATATCGGCATCGACTTTAGCAATTTTATTTGCTGCTGATGAAGGTTTGCGGAAAGGAGTGTTTGAGTTAGAGGATATTCAAAAAGACCTAAGAAACAAGCGAGAACAATTAAAAATTGCGGAAACCCAAAAAACTGAGGTAGAAAATCAGTTAATTCAAGCTAGGAAAGAACAAGCTCAAGCACAGCAAGATTTACAAAAAATTAATCAGTCTCTAAAAGCGGCAAATGCCAAACAACAGATCACCCAAGCTCAACTCAACCGCACTATTAGCCAACAAGCCAAAACTCAAGCGCAACTTCAAGGCACTCAAAGCCGACTGGGTGAAGTAGTGATTCAGTATAGACAAGCTATAAATGAACTAGACAACCTTTATCAACAGCGTCAAGCATTGCAGACAGCAGTGGAAGAGTTGAGGGCAGAACGTCAGCGACTGTATGCTGAAGCTAAAAAAGCCATTGATGAAGCTAAGACAGCTATCGAAAAACGGGATTTAGAACTTGCTAATCGGCAAGAAATGATTAAACAGCGAGATCAAAAAATCGCTAATTTAGATAAACTTATTCAAAATCGCAACTTAGAAATTAAAAAACGAGAACAAGTAATTGCTACTAGAGAAGCTCGGCTCAAAGAATTAGAAAATCAGCAACAATATTTAGAACAGGAAGTAGCAAGGCTAGAAAAATATTACCAGTCTTATCGTGACCTGCGTTTGGGTAAATTGGCCTTAGTTCGTGGTCAAGTTTTGGCTGCTGATGTAGTTCGTGTCGATAAACCTACTGCTGCTGGTGAAGTAGTAGTCCAAATTTTGCAAGAAGCTAACCGCAATGCCAACATCCAATTAAGTGAACCAGGAACAAATCCGGGAAATGCAGAATTATTGCGTGTTACCCAAGAGAGAGTTGAACAACTTATCAAACAAATTAAAGATGGTAGAGAATATGTAGTGCGAATTTTTTCGGCGGGTAATTATGTCAGAGGAGAAAAACAGATAGAATTTTTTGCTGATGCCATGCCAAATCAACTGGTATTCTCCGCAGGTGAGGTTCTAGCTACAACCTCTGCTGATATGAAAACTATGACATCATATCAATTAAGGCAACGTTTAGACTTGCTGATTTCTGCTTCTCAATTTCGCGCCCGCAATGCTGGTATTGTGGAAGCAGTACAGGTAGATGGAACTTTTTTGCGCTTTTTCTCCCAATTGCAACAATCTGAACAACCTTTAGAAATTAAATCTGTAGCTGCTGAGAATACCTATACAGCAGGACCATTGAGAATCAAACTTGTAGCACTTTTCAATGGACAAATTATTTTTAGCACATGATTGGGGACTGGTGACTGGTGACTGGTGACTGGTGACTGGTGACTGGGGACTGGTGACTGGTGACTGGGGAC
>NZ_JAQMTI010000283.1:0-3910 GCF_028329225.1 Sphaerospermopsis kisseleviana CS-549
GAGTAAGAATAACCATCTGCACGAAGAAGTATTTTGATCAGGAGAAACCCCTGATTTATCTCGTCTCGGCTTTGACCGTAGCCTGGGTAAACAAGCAAAGGCAAGATACAGAGTGTATACCGCCAAAATTCGATGGACTCAGAAAGCCAAAAAAAAATATAAAAGTAAGCGCAATTGCAACACTTATCCGTAAGTAGTTGTTTTGAGCGTGTAGGGGAATAATTGACTATTCCTTTTAAGCAAGTCTTAGTCTTAAAAAATCTGCGTGTCTTCAGACCGCAGAGTGTCAAAAAATCAAGGCGTTCTACTGAAGACTATGGCTCAAACTGTGATGCAAACTCAGAGGGGTGTAACTAATTTTCAGCCACTGGATGTTGAACTGCGGAACGTCTTCAAGTTTTTCAACCAAGAACCAGCAGTACATGGTGTGGACTTAGATGTGAGACAGGGAGAGTTCTTTAGTATTTTAGGACCCTCTGGTTGTGGTAAGACAACCATCTTACGGTTAATTGCTGGCTTTGAAAGAGTGGACGCAGGCAAGTTATTGATTCAAGGCAAGTCCATGACTCATGTACCTCCTTACCAAAGACCTGTGAATACTGTATTTCAAAGCTATGCTCTGTTTAATCACTTGAATGTGTGGGAAAACATTGCTTTTGGACTGCGGTTAAAAAAATTATCTCCATCAGAAATTAATAGCAGAGTCACGGAAGCTTTAAAGCTGGTGAAAATGGAAGGTTTGCGATCGCGCTTTCCTTCTCAGCTTTCTGGTGGTCAACAACAACGAGTTGCTTTAGCTAGAGCTTTGGTTAACCGTCCCGCTGTCTTACTCTTAGATGAACCCCTGGGAGCTTTAGATTTAAAACTGCGGAAGGAAATGCAGGTTGAGTTATGCAACATCCATAAAGAGTTAGGATTAACTTTTATTATGGTAACTCACGATCAGGAGGAAGCACTCAGTTTATCTGATCGGATCGCGGTGATGAATCAGGGCAAAATTGAACAAGTTGGTACTCCTCGCGCCATTTACGAACGTCCCGAAACAGCTTTTGTTGCAGATTTTATTGGTGATACCAATTTATTTAGCGGCGAAATTACTGCCATTGATGCCGAGTATGTTAAAGTTTTGACTAAAACCGGATTTTCTATTGTTGCTGCTCGTACAAAAGATACACCCTGGGAATTATTACAGGCGGTAGTTTTAAGTGTGCGTCCTGAAAAAATTCAGATTTCTCTTTATCATCCCAATCTACCCACAAATTGCTTTGAAGGTCGGTTAGTTAATATCATGTATTTGGGTACTCATGTTAATTATGTCGTGGAATTAGCTAATGGCATCAATGTTAATGTTTTACAACCTAATACCTTTGGTAGTTTACCAGACCGGAATACACCTATTTACATTTGGTGGGCAGAAACTGACTGTTTAGCTATTAGTCAAACATCAAAGGTGAATTAAGAGTAAACCATGATGATGACAATAACCAGGAGAAGGGAATTTATTAAAACAATGGCGTTGCTTTCTAGCTTGTCTTTAAGTAGTTGTGGCTGGAGATTAGCTAATGTCAGCGCCAATAATTATACTGGTTCAGTTTCTGGGAAAAGTGATGAATTGTATTTATATACATGGAGTCAATATACGGATCAAGAATTACTATCTACTTTCACTACCCAAACCGGCATCAAGGTTTTGGCAGATGTGTTTGATTCTAACGATGTGATGCTGGCTAAACTCCAAGCTGGAGGAGGTGCTAGTTATAGCGTTATCTATCCATCTGATTATATGGTACAGAAGATGGTAGAAAAAAATTTGTTAGCAGAAATTAATCACGCACTTTTAATAGGGTTAGAAAATTTATTTCCTCAATTTCAGAATCCTACTTATGACCCTAATAACCGTTATAGTTTACCTTTTAATTGGGGAACAACGGGATTTATCTATAACTCGGAAAAGCTGAAAACTCCCCCTGAAGATTGGGAATATCTTTGGCAAAATCAAGAGCAACTTTATAAACGGATGACTTTACTAAATGATGTGCGGGAGGTGATGGGAGCAACATTAAAAATGCTCGGTTATTCTTATAATTCGCAAAATGCCACAGAAATTAAAGCAGCTTATGAAAAATTGCGGTCATTAAAACCAGCGATCGCCGCTTTTGATACTGATGCTTGGCAAAACCAAATATTGGCAGGAGATTTATTATTAGCTATGTGTTATTCTGCCGATGGCGTGAAGATATCCAAGGAAAATCCTAAACTTAAATATGTAATTCCTCGCAGTGGTTCTTCTCTCTGGACAGATACTATTGTTATTCCCAAAACAGCGCCTAATATTCCTGGTACTTATAGTTGGATTAACTTCCTTCTGCAACCTGATGTAGCTGCCGAAATCAGCAAAAGATTGAAAATTGCTACTCCTAATCGCGCAGGTTTTGAACAATTACCACAAGAAATTCAAAATAATACTAGCTTATTTCCTCCAGAATCAATTTTAAATAAATGTGAACGCCTCACTCCTGTAGGTGATTTTGAAGCAGTTTATGAGCGATATTGGACTCAATTACTAGCTTAAATACAGCATATTCAGGAGTCAGGAGTCAGGAGTCAGGAGTCAGTAGTCAGGAGTCAGAATATTTGTTTGTAGCAACAATCATCCAGAAGCAAGTTTTTTCATCAACAACCAATGACTCGAAAAATCTAATTCATTCTAAATCTTGTATTCTGTATACTGAATCCTTACTGAAAATCCAAAATCTAAAATCTAAAATCTAAAATCTAAAATCTAAAATCTAAAATCTAAAATCCAAAAATTGGTATCAGGCTGTGTCTATTCAACTTCCTAAATCTCCCGTAGCATCCCCTAGCAATATTGCTAAAAAACCACCACAATTATATCGTCATTTTGTCCAATGGTTGCCTCCTTTATCCTTACTTGCACCATCAGGGATTTGGTTATTACTGTTGTTATTGCTGCCAACCTTGATAATTTTGCAATTGAGTTTAGTTAAGGATATCAGACCAGGTGATCTTGTCAATCCTAATGGATTGGATAACTATCTTCGTATTTTAGAACCGCTGTATTTACGAGTTATCTTCAATTCCCTGTTTTTGGCAATTAATACGACAATTATTTGTTTAATTGTGGGTTTTCCAGTAGCTTATTGGATTGCCCAAATGTCACCAAAACGGTGGCGAACTTTATTATTATTAGGCTTTGTTTTGCCTTTATGGACTTCTTCTTTACTACGTTCTTATGCTTGGATTACTATTCTCCGTCCTACTGGATTATTAAATAGTTTACTTACCAGTATAGGTTTACCAGCTTTGGAATTGTTGAACCGAACTCCAGCAGTTTTAATTGGCATGAGTTACAGTTTATTACCCTATATGGTTTTAGTATTGTATGCTTCTTTAGAAAAATTAGATCGACGTTTATTAGAAGCTGCTGCTGATTTGGGTGCAAACCCAGTACAAACTTTTTTGAAAGTGACAGTACCCCAAGTTTTTCCCGGTATTGCTGCTGGTTCTTTGTTGGTATTTATTACAGCATTGGGAGATTTTATTGATCCAGAATTATTGGGTGGTGCTTCCAGTATGACTGCTGCAAGGTTGGTTTATAATCAGTTTCTCGGTGCTACTCAAAATTGGGGTTTTGGTTCAGCTTTGAGTATGACTTTGATTTTGGTGGTGAGTATTGCCTTAGCGGTAGCTTACCATTCGCGCAGCGTGCCGAAGGCATAGTTATCGCCCTGGTGATTAAATTTGGTATTTAGGGCTTGCTGAATAAACTCAAAACCTTGATAAATCAAGGGTTTCAGGTGGAAAATCAGGAAATCAGTGCAGGATTTTTCAGGGGTATACTCCTAAAAGCGTGCATTTTCCGGGTGAAATTTCAAAGAATTGGTTACTA
>NZ_JAQMTI010000284.1:0-5675 GCF_028329225.1 Sphaerospermopsis kisseleviana CS-549
GGACTGGGGACTGGTGACTGGGGACTGGGGACTGGTGACTGGGGACTGGTGACTGGGGAAAAATATTTCCCTTCTGCCTTCTGACTCCTGACTCCTAATCTAAAATCTAAAATCTAAAATCTAAAATCTAAAATCAAACTATGTGGGTTATTTTGAGTGGAATTGAAGGTAATTTAGCAGCTTATGAAGCTGTGATGGCTGATATTAAGCGTCAACGTTATGTAGATGCTTTATATATTTTGGGTGATTTAGTTGGACCAACTAAAGAATCTGAACAACTGGTAGAAAGGGTAAAATCTCCCCGTCGTGGTGAGTTAGAACCAATGATTTGTAAAGGTTGGTGGGAAGAACAATGTTTAAATTTACATGGTTTAGGACCCTCTGGGGATAGTCCTGAGTTATTAGCAAAATATGGGGGTGATGCAGTCAAGATGTTATGGGACTGTGTTTCTCGTTCAACTGTACAATGGTTGAGAAGTTTGGATTTTGGTTTTTTTGAATTAGATTGTTTATTAATTCATGGTTCATCTCTTGGTGTGAGTGATGAACTGACTCCAGAAACTCCCCCGGTTCAAATGTTAGATAGACTCTCAAGAATGCAAGCAAATAATTTGTTTTGTGGTCGTTCTGGTTTAACTTTTCAATATCAGTTACAAGGGGGTTCTGTTATGAGTGAAATTACCACTCTTGACAGTAAAATTTCTCCGCAAACGGTAACAGTTTCCCCCCGTCAAGTGATTGGTGTGGGAAATGTGGGACGTATTCCTGGTCAAGCAACTTATACTATTTATCATCCTGGTTCTCATAAAGTGGAATTTAAAACTGTTTATTATGGGAATAAAAAAGGATTTCAAAATTAATCTAGTGCATTTTATCTGAGTTGAGTTACACACGGTTAGGGAGGATTTACTTCCAAAAGATAAAAGATGTAAATTCATTCCGCTTCCAGTTTTCCACCTGTTTGCTAACTGCTAAATGCTGACAATTAAATCAACATCCCTGCAATACCAGCAGTAATAAAACCTGAAAGTAATCCCCCAATCATAGATTTAACACCCATCCGCGCTAAATCATGTTGACGCTTAGGAGCCATACCAGTCATACTACCAATAGTAATCCCAATTGTGCCAATATTAGCAAAATTACATAAAGCATAAGTAGCAATAATTATAGAACGTTGGGAAATTTGCTCTTGCTTAATCAGTTCACTTAAATCTAAATATGCCAAAAATTCATTTAAAATCGTCTTTTTTCCCAATAAAGCCCCGATTTTACCACAATCAGCCCAAGGTATACCCATCAACCAAGCAACGGGAAACATAATAAAAGATAACATCCATTCTAAGGATAATTGCGGTAAACCTACAAGCGTTCCCAACCATCCTAACAAGGCATTTACAGCAGCCAGTAAACCCAAAAAGGCAATAATCATTACACCCACATTCACCGCTAACTTAACACCATCAAGCGCCCCAGTGGTTGCTGCGTCAATGACATTGACAGAATTACTCTTTGTTTCCACATTGACTTTACCAGCAGTTTCCGATACTTCTGTTTCTGGATAGATTAACTTTGATACCATTAAAGAAGTAGGAGCAGTCATAAAAAAAGCAGCTACTAAATGTTCTGCGGGAATACCGAAAGAAAGATAAGCACCTAATACGCCACCGGCGATAGTCGCAAAACCACCAGTCATCACCGCAAATAGTTCTGATTGAGTCATGTTTGCTACATAAGGCTTAACCATTAACGCCGCTTCTGTCGGACCTAAAAAGATATTACCAGCGCAGGATAAAGATTCAGAACCCGATGTTTTCATGGTTTTCATCATTACCCAGGCCAAGGTACTGACTACCCTCTGTAAAATACCATAGTGATATAAAACACCAATGAATGAAGAGAAAAAGATGATCGTTGGTAAAACTTGAAAAGCAAAAAAATGATCTTTGAAATTTTCACCAAAGACAAATTTAGCACCGACATCAGAAAAAGCTAAGAAATTACCGATAATATCCCCCAAAGATTTAAAGACTTTTAAACCCCAAGAAGTTTTAAGAATTACCAATGCTAAAATAAATTCTAAACCCAAACCCCAAGCAATTGTTCGCCAACGCACAGCATGACGGTTAACAGAAATTGCATAGGATATACCAATAAATACTAAAATACCAAGTGCCGAAATAACCCTTTCCATGTTGATTCCTAAATAACATTCATAAAAATAGTAATCTTTTTAACGCTTTAAAACTCAATATAAGAAAATCTTGTGTTATGAGACTATTTGCGCTATTATGAGAATGATTCTTATTGCTGCTAGGCTGTAAAAATAAATCACAAGTAAATTATTAAACATTACAAAAAATAGTACAAATATAACTAAGTATTAATTATGTCCTTAAAAACAAAGATACAGGGTGAGTTTGAGCAGATTTGGGAGGGGATGTTGTCAGATTATGTAACAGCGATCGCCTGGTCATCCCAAGGTAAAATTCTGGCAGCGAGTTCAGCAGCAGGAGAAGTAGTTTTATACCATAGTCCAGAACAGCAATTAGTTAAATATTTAGTCAAATATTTAGTCAAATATTTACAAACCTCTGACGGAGAATCTATAAATAGCCTGGTTTTTTCCACAGATGGACAATTTTTAGCCGCAGGTGGACAAAATGGACAAGTAAAAATTTGGCGTTTACAGTCAGAGGAAGCAGAACTAATCACAGTTCTAGAAAATAACCGTACCTGGGTAGACCGCATGGACTGGAGTCCCACCAAAAATCAACTAGCTTTTAGCTGTGGTCGCTATGTCCAGGTATGGAACGCAGACACAGGTAACATAGAAACCACCCTGAATTTTGATACCTCCTCTGTCCAAGATATTACTTGGCATCCCAATGGTGAAAGTTTAGCCATTGCGGGTTATCAGAGTGTGAAATTTTGGATGTCCGCAAATTGGGATGATGACCCTTCTGTTATACCAGTAGATTCAACCAGTTTGGTGATACTGTGGTCAACAGATGGTAAATATATTGCTTCTGGGAATATGGATCGCTCGATCACGGTTTTGGAGTGGAATGACCCAAATCCTTGGGTAATGCGTGGTTTTCCTGGTAAAGTTCGCAATTTAGCATGGTCAGATACACCGACAAAATCAGGCGCACCTTTATTAGCTGCTTCCAGTGTAGAAGGGATAGTAATCTGGGAAAAAAATGCTGATAACTGGGATAGTAGAGTATTACCCAGACATGAAGGTAATATCCTATCAATTCAATTTCAACCCAATACCCATTTATTAGCTTCTGCTTCTGAAGATGGTAGCGTTTGTTTGTGGAATCAAAGTAAACGATTGCTACAAGTTCTTTATGGTGCTAACAACGGATTTTCCTGCCTTTCTTGGCATCCTCATGAATCTAAATTAGCATCTGGAGGTAAGAACGGTGAATTAATTATTTGGTCACCAGGCAGCAGGGGTCAAGGTTTCGGTAGGCGATAATCAGGGACATTGACAATCCCCTGCCTAAAGGCCTACGGTGTACACACAAGTGGTATCTGCAAGGGTTTCAGGCGTTATAGACCCCTGAAATTGTCATTACGAGCGCAAGTAATCACATAATCCTGTGGTTTTTGCGATCGCTTCGTTGTTCCTCCTCTGTGGGAGACTCAAATAAATCTCAAATTACGCTTCAACTCTTGTCATCAATTTATTCAACTTTGAAAAATATTAATGCGGATGGCGAGACTCGAACTCGCAAGGCAAAGCCACACGCACCTCAAGCGTGCGCGTATACCAATTCCGCCACATCCGCACGGTTGCCTAGAAAACCACTATAGCATAAAAAATCAATAATGAAAGATATTTTCCAAAATTTTTTCCAAATGTTTTAATCAGGGAATGGGTAATTGGTAATGGGTAATTAGCCCGGATTTCTCAGCAAAATCGTCAAACCCTTATAAAATATGGATTCTGGGTTTTTACACTGCGTCAAAAATCAACCCGGTGAAAAATGCCAGAAACCGTTTCCCTATAAGGATTATATAGATTGTGATCGCATTGTTTGTGAGAAATGCGGGATTAGGTGATTCATATTCCCAGTCACCAATCACCTATCACCAATCACCTATCACCAGTCACCTATCACCAGTCACCTGATAAATTTATGAGAATTTACAGTAATGCGACAGCTTTATTTGAATGAGATGGGAGAAAATGTCAATCTACTGGTACTAATATCACAGCTAGAAAATGAAGTTTGACAAAATTTTAATTGCTAATCGGGGAGAAATAGCTCTTCGCATTCTCCGCGCTTGTGAAGAAATGGGAATTTCTACAGTTGCTATTCACTCTACTGTTGACCGAAATGCTTTGCACGTACAACTAGCTGATGAAGCGGTTTGTATTGGCGAACCAGCAAGCGGTAAAAGTTATCTGAATATTCCCAATATTATTGCGGCTGCGTTAACACGCGGTGCTACTGCGATTCATCCTGGTTATGGGTTTTTGGCGGAAAATGCCAGATTTGCGGAAATTTGTGCAGATCATCAAATTGCCTTTATTGGACCCACTCCCGAAGCAATTCGCTTAATGGGGGATAAGTCTACTGCTAAAGAAACCATGCAAAAAGCCGGAGTTCCCACAGTACCCGGAAGTGATGGGTTAGTAGAGACAGAAGCCGAAGGATTAGCGATCGCCAAAGAAATCGGCTACCCTGTCATGATTAAAGCCACCGCTGGCGGTGGAGGTCGGGGAATGCGGCTTGTCCGTTCCCAAGATGAATTTGTCAAACTTTTCCATGCAGCCCAAGGAGAAGCAGGAGCAGCTTTTGGTAATGCTGGCGTTTATATAGAAAAATTTATCGAGCGTCCGCGCCATATAGAATTTCAAATATTAGCGGATAACTACGGTAATGTAATTCATTTAGGTGAAAGAGACTGTTCAATTCAACGCCGTAACCAAAAGTTGTTAGAAGAAGCCCCCAGTCCCGCCCTTGACCAAGAACTGCGGGAAAAAATGGGACAAGCAGCCGTCAGAGCCGCCCAGTTTATCAACTACACTGGTGCAGGAACTATAGAATTTCTCCTCGATAAATCTGGTCATTTCTACTTCATGGAAATGAACACCCGTATCCAAGTTGAGCATCCAGTCACAGAAATGGTAACGGGTGTAGACCTGCTAGTAGAACAAATTCGCATTGCCCAAGGTGAAAGACTCAAATTAACCCAAGACCAGGTAATTTTAAGGGGTCATGCCATAGAATGCCGTATCAACGCCGAAGATCCAGATCATGATTTTCGTCCAGCACCCGGTAAAATTAGCGGTTATCTCCCACCAGGAGGACCAGGGGTAAGAATTGATTCCCATGTATACACAGATTACCAAATTCCCCCTTATTACGACTCTCTCATCGGTAAGTTAATAGTTTGGGGACCCGACCGCGCTACAGCAGTCAACCGTATGAAACGGGCATTAAGAGAGTGTGCCATCACCGGACTACCTACAACTATCCCCTTTCATCAAAAAATCATGGAAAACCCGCAATTTTTACAAGGTCAAGTTTATACCAGCTTTATCCAGGATATGAAATTACAGTGATTAGGGAACAGGGAACAGGGAACAGGGAATAGGGAATAGGGAATAGGGAATAGGGAATAGGGAATAGGGAATAGGAAAATGCAAAAGTTAC
>NZ_JAQMTI010000285.1:0-18735 GCF_028329225.1 Sphaerospermopsis kisseleviana CS-549
CACCAGTCCCCAGTCACCAGTCCCCAGTCCCCAGTCCCTAATCACATTCCTTTACACTCAAACAAATGTAACCCCAAGCGTTGAGACAGTTCCTCACACACCTTCACCCCCCGCACACTGTTAGCACGCCCATCTAGCAGGGGTGAAAACACTCCAATTCCCATCTGACCAGGAACAACGGCGATAATTCCCCCAGAAACGCCGCTTTTCGCTGGAATTCCTACTTTATAAGCCCATTCACCCGCAAAGTTATACATCCCACAGGTATACATCACACTCAATATATCTTTGATATAACAACTGTCTACCGCTTTTTCCTTGGTAATCGGGTTCACTCCTTTATTAGCGAGAGTAGCAGCCATCACCGCCAAATCTCGACAATTTACCATCACAGAACATTGTTGAAAATATAAATCTAGTGCTTCTTCAATATTTTGGTCAATCATGCCAAAATTTAGCATAAGATGGGCAGTAGCGCGGTTGCGGTGTCCTGTACTGCGTTCGGAAGTAAATACCGAAATATCTACAAATACATCTCGTCCAATATAACGCCTATACATTTCTAATAAGCGATTAAGGCGTTCTGTCGCTCCATTACCTTTAATTAAACTGGTAGTGGCTATAGCTCCTGCGTTTACCATCGGGTTGTAGGGTCGCTTTGATTGTTCATCAAGAATAATCGCGTTAAATGCGTCTCCAGTCGGTTCTACTCCTACCCTAGTTAACACATAATCCCGTCCATGATCTTCTAAAGCTTGTCCATAAATAAACACCTTGGAAATCGACTGGATAGTAAATAGCTGTTGATAATCACCAACTTCATAAATCTGACCATCTACAGTAGCAATACAGATGCTAAATAAGTTGGGGTTTACTTTTGCTAGTTCGGGAATGTAGTTTGCGACTGTACCCTCTTGCAGTGATTTGTACTGGGAATGCAAATCTTTGAGAACTTCTAAAAATGGTGATGAACCTGTTTCTCGATCTTGTGAGTTTGCCATAAGGCTGATAACTTGCAAATAAATATGATAGTTGATGGATTAGTTGTGTTTATCAGCTAAAAGTAGTTTTTTATACTTAAAAAAGTCTACTTTACAAACTGACAACCTTTTCTCTATTTTCCCATCATTACTTTTTTTTGATGAAACCAATGCTTATTACTAAAAATAGATAGTTGTCAACCTCAAAATTACTGAACAATCAATTTTAAAAAAATACTATATTTACCAATATTTTCAAATAGCCTTTGTATCATATTTTATTCGACTCTGAAAATAAAAAACGTATTTTTTTCAGAAAAATCATTGATTATTCATAGTTTTTTTGGTTCATTTCTTCAAATCGAGCAAATATCAATTATGAGTATAAATATTGATAATTAAAATATTAAGTTCTAATAAATACTAAAAATATTGAAAATTTGAGTTATATATGTTACTATGATTACAAAGCTGATATCAAACAATCAAGCTATTAAGAACTTAAGCGAAAATCAACTTCATATTTCATGTTCATAAAAAATTATTCATATCCCGAAAAAAAATGTTACAAATCCAAAAACCTGATTTGCAAAAGGTTTTGACTGATAAAACCCAATAAGAATTGAGGAAACCAGCGCAAGACTTACGCTAAAACCCTGATCCCCAAGCCCAAAAGTTCATGTTACTCTGTTGCAGTTATAAACAAAAAGTGAAAGCGGAACGAGTTCGAGTTTCAGGTTCATTCACCAACACAGGTGAAAAAGCCATGAACCACAAAACTCGAATTACAAAACTTTAAGTTCTAGAGTCGCTTTAAAATCGGACGCATGAATCAAAGACATTTGTGGACTACTGTCGCTGTGTTTCTGTCTGTTTTGGGTGTACCCGCAGTGGGTCGTACTCAAACCACCAAGGGAAACTCTCCAACTACCCAAGCATCTGCCGTAGCTGATGCAGTGAAAGTGGGAGAGTACCAGTCCCCGACACAGGAAAATACCTTAGATGCTGTGAACACACAAATTCATCCTCACAGCGTTGAAGGTCGTCAAGCGGCAACCCTTTACATCCGAAATATTCCCGTTCTTACCTTTCTGGGTTCTAACCCAGTCAAGAGTGCGGAAACAAAAGTGGGAACAATTGGAAATAGCCAAGGCGTTAAATCTTATATCCCTGCCGCCAGTAACTCAGCTAAGGTAGCCAGTGTAGGAAGTGTGATGGATGTGAGCAAATCTCCTAGCTCTATTATTGCCGATGACCCAGTACACAGAGCCAGTTTAGTAGCCTCCAAAATCAACCAGTTGATGCGGGAGGATGCAGACGCAAGCAAAATTATCGTCAGCTGGAAAACAGGGGAAAAATCTCCAGTGAATCATAATAAAGCCCAAGACAAAGGCTTCTCTGTTGAACAGCAACCTGATAGCTACACCATCAAAATCAACGGTAAAGAATTGGTGGAAATCAATGAATCCACCCAACTATCAGATACTACAAATAATCTAGCACAAGATGCATTACAAGCAACCAATCGCCTGCGGAGACTCATAGGCCAAGCATCTCCCATCAGCGAAATTGCCAACTTACCACCACGTACCACCATTTCCATGCCCAAGCTACCGCAACAAGTTGCCGGTCGCATCAAATTCAACTTCCAGGGTATAGCTTCTTGGTACGGTTATGATTGGGCAGGTAGGAAAACTGCCAACGGTGAGAGATATAATCCCGAAGGAATGACAGCAGCCCATCGTAGTTTACCTATGGGAACAAAAGTTCGTGTGACTAACACCCGGAATGGTAAGTCTGTAGTTGTGCGAATTAATGATCGTGGTCCATACATCGGTGGTCGAGTTATTGACCTTTCTCTGGGTGCAGCCCGGATATTAGGAATGATGAGCAGTGGACTTGCTCCCGTTCGTATTGAGGTGTTGGGAAGATAACACCCTTTCACAGTAAAAATTCTTTTTCGCTCTTCACTATTGTTTCATACCCCTAGTTCATTCATCTCTCACCCCAATTTTAGATATAAACTAACGGGGGAGAGGATAGAGAAGAACTAGGGGTATTTTGTGCGCTTGCTGACAACAGTTGCAGCTTTACGCTGCTATTTAAATCAACGTCGCAGGGAAAGTAATATTAAACTTTCAGACGAGCTATTATTTGATGATCAGACTACTTGGTATCCTACAAAAATTGGTTTAGTCCCCACTATGGGCGGACTGCATCAAGGTCATTTAAGCCTAATGCAACAAGCTAGGCAAGAAAATTCTACTGTGATTGTTAGTATTTTTGTCAATCCCCTACAATTTGGACCACATGAGGATTATCAACGCTATCCTCGGACTTTAGAGCAAGATAGAAAATTGTGTGAACAAGCGGGAGTTGATGCGATTTTTGCCCCTACTCCGGAAGAAATGGGAATTGCTCAGAAGAATATACAAGAAAATCAAGTGACACAAGTAATCCCTCCATCTGGTATGATAAGTAGCTTGTGTGGTAGATATCGGCCGGGTCATTTTCAAGGTGTGGCGACAATTGTCACCAAGCTTTTCAATTTGGTACAGCCTGATCGAGCTTACTTTGGTGAAAAAGATGGCCAGCAACTAGCAGTTATTAAACGTCTGGTGGCTGATTTAAATTTGCCAGTAGAAATTGTTGCTTGTCCAACGGTGCGGGAAGCGTCTGGCTTGGCTTTGAGTTCTCGTAATCAATATTTGACTGCAACGGAAAAAGATCAGGCAACAGTGTTATTTAAAGGCTTGCAGCAAGCTGAAGCGGCGTTTCGTGCTGGCGTTCGCAACAGCAGCCAGCTGATAGCATTGGTGTGGGAAGAAATCGCAAAAGTCAGCACTATCTATGTGGAATATATTGAATTGGTTGAACCGACTACATTGATGTTTCTAAGAAAAATTGAGGAGGAAGGAATGCTGGCGATCGCAGCCCGTCTAGGTTCTACACGTTTGATTGATAATACCATCTTGCGCGATGTCTACAACGGGCTACGCCAACCGATTATCGCCATTGATGGTCCTGCTGGTGCGGGTAAGTCTACCGTGGCTCGCCAAGTGGCAAACCAACTAGGGTTAATTTATTTAGATACTGGTGCAATGTACCGTGCTATCACTTGGTTAGTGCTGGAAAACGGCATTGATATTGATGATGAATGCAGTATTGCTGAATTAGCCAACCAGTGTAAAATAGAACTTACTCCTAGTCAAAATATACAATTTCCCGTACAGGTATGGATTAATGGTATTGATGTCACTCAAGAAATTCGGAGCATTGAGGTGACATCAAAAGTATCAGCGATCGCCGCGCAAAATACAGTCCGCAAAGCCCTGGTTCAACAACAACAAAGCTGGGGGAAAAAGGGTGGTTTAGTAGCTGAAGGCCGAGACATTGGTACTCATGTTTTCCCAGATGCAGAAGTGAAAATCTTCTTAACTGCTTCTGTGAGTGAACGCGCCCGTCGTCGTCAGCAGGACTTTACAAAACAAGGGCAACCGGAAGTAAGTTTAGAACAACTCGAACGGGATATTGCTGAACGAGATTATAAAGATAGCACTCGCAAAATTTCCCCATTGCGAAAAGCCGCCGATGCAGTGGAAGTGCAAACCGATGGACTTACTCCTGGTGAGGTGGCAGCGCGAATTGTTAATTATTACCAGGATCGTTTGTCTCAACGGTAATTACCGCAGAATTCAGGATTCAGGAGTTACAGGAGTTCAGGAGTTCACAATAATTGTTGATTTCCCAATCACCAATTACCAATTACCCATTACCAATTACCCATTACCAGCCCCAACTAGAGAACTAGCAATCTGGGTTATTACTAAAGTGCAGTGGTTTAAGGTTCACTTTGGTAGTAGAATAGCCATGTTAAGTTTTGTGTCCCAATATCAAGGATATAAAACTAACTCAATACAAAACCTGAAATTTTCTGGTTTTTGGCAATAGCTTTAACTGGAAAACAATAAAGAGAGGACTTGAAAACATGGCATTTACACAGCTTCCCCTACCCTACGACTTTAATGCTTTAGAGCAATATGGCATGAAAGGTGAAACCTTTGAGTATCACTATGGTAAGCATCACAAAGCTTATGTAGACAACCTCAATAAACTCACCGATGGTACAGAACTTGCTGATAAGTCCCTCGAAGAAGTAATTCAAATTTCCTTCAAAGATCCTGCCAAAGCTGGCATTTTCAACAACGCGGCTCAAGTTTGGAACCACACCTTCTTTTGGAACTCACTCACACCCGCAGGTGGTGGCGCTCCCACAGGTGAACTAGCCGAGAGAATTAATAAAGACTTTGGCAGCTTCGACAAATTCAAAGAAGAATTTTCTACTGCGGCTGCAACCCAGTTTGGTAGCGGTTGGGCTTGGTTAGTTGATGACGGTGGTACACTCAAAGTCATGAAAACACCCAACGCAGAAAACCCCCTAGCTCATGGTAAAAAGGCACTGCTCACCATCGACGTTTGGGAACACGCTTATTACATCGACTTCAGAAATGCACGTCCAGCATTCATCAAAAATTTCTTGGATAACTTGGTTAACTGGGAATTTGCTGCGTCAAATCTAGCTGCTTAATTAAGAATAAAGCTTTTAGGGAAAATCCCCATGCTTAACCAGCAGGGGATTTTTAATTTAATTTGCGCTCTCACACCCCCTGATTTCTCAAGGCTTTATTACCAAATTTGACAGATGCGAGTTTAATGTGTTTATACCTGCTCCTCGTGTTCCTGATCTCTAACTATTGGCGCAAGCAGAAGCAGGACAACTACCAGAACAAGGAAGGCTACGGGGACAAGGAGGAACGAACATAAGAGGGTAAAAAAATTCCTCTTGTGCTGCTGCTGTAGCTGTTTTACCATCTTCACTTCCTATTCCTAATCCTTTCAAGTGATTCTGTGGATGTTGCTAGGAAACTGGAAGCCGTGTTGAGAAACTGTCCACATTGGTGATTGGGGACTGGGGACTGGTGATTGGGGACTGGGGACTGGGGACTGGGGACTGGGGACTTATAACTATAACTTTAGAAATATTCAACTTATTGAACATCAGCATTTTGATATAGGCGATCGCTCATATTCCCAGATCCAAAACACTGGGAATATAGCGATTTGCAAAACTGACTAAAAGGTGGACGGTTAATGTAGCATAACTAAATGATTGTGTCAGCCACGCGATAATCTAATTTCCAAGATGGTACAGACTAACTCAAAATCCGCACGCGAAATTTTTAATATATCCAGATGGGCAATTAAATTTTCGTGGTTGACGGTGTGTTTTTGGATCGGGGTGACAATAGCGGGTATTCTGGCTTTTAGTTCTCTCAAATACGCCCTATTCCCCGATATTACTTTTCCCGTGGTGGTGGTTAATGCTCAAGCACCCCTCACTTCGGCTTTAGAGACAGAAGAAAAGTTAACTAAACCCATAGAAGAAAGCCTCAAATCCTTGGAAGGTCTGGAAAATATCCGTTCTTCCAGCTATCCGGGGCAAACTGCTGTAAGCTTGTTGTTTGCAGTGGGTACAAATTTAGAAACTTCTACGGAAAATACTACAACTGCACTCAAGGATTTAAAACTGCCTGAAGGAGCTAATTATCAGATTATTCCTTTAAACCTGAATGAGTCATCAGTCATTAGTTATGCCATTGAAAGCGAGTCTGGCAGTTTGGATGATTTGCAAAAATTGGCAGATGAGAAAATTGTCCCTGCGATCGCCAAATTACCAGGAGTTCTCAAAGTCTCACTGCTAGGCACTCCACCAAAATCACCTCCTCTCAATCCTACCAATGCCACTGCGGCCTTACCTCAAGGGGGCGGAAATTTAGTCAGATTTAATGGTCAAGATGTACTAGCTTTTCAAGTCATTAAACGTGGTAATGCTAATACTTTAGAAGTTGTCAGTCGCGTAGAACAGGAAGTAGAAAACCTGCGCTCTACTTTCAAAGATGTCAAATTTACCCTAGCCGCTACCCAAGCAGAATATATCCGCAAAGCTACCCAGTCAACCATAGATGCGTTGATGGAAGCGATCATTTTAGCAATTGTCGTCATTTTCCCATTTTTATGGAGTTGGCGAGCAACTTTAATTTCTGCTTTAGCTATTCCCACATCTTTGTTAGCAACGTTTATTGTGATGGCCTTTTTCGGCTTTAACTTAGAAACAATTACGTTGTTAGCTTTGGCTTTGGTTATTGGTAGTGTGATTGATGATGCCATTATTGATGTGGAAAATATCTTACGGCATATTGAAGAAGGGCAAAGTCCCCGTGAAGCTGCACACTCAGCTACCGATGAAATTGGTTTAACGGTTGTTGCTACTACTGCTACTGCTGTGGCGGTTTTCTTACCTATTGGTTTGATGGGTGGAGTTGTTGGGCAGTTTTTCAAGCCTTTTGGAATTACTGTTTCGGCTTCTTATATTGCTTCTACATTGGTGGCGCGGACTTTATCGCCAGTTTTATCTATTTATTGGTTGAAACCTGTTAAGAAAAGAGAATTGAACCACGAAGAGCGCAAAGAACACGAAGGGAAGAAGGTTTCAGAGAGTTCTTGGGTGGGTTTGGCAAATATTGGGGTTTATTTTACTGAAGCTTATCGCAATTTATTAGCTTGGTCTTTGAATCACCGAAAAATAGTTATTGCTTTAGCTGTTCTCAGTTTTGTTGCTGGTATTGCCCTAGTTCCTTTTATTCCCAAGGGTTTTATTCCTAAGTTAGATCGGGGTGAATTTAATATTACTTATACTGCTCCTTTGCCGCAAATCCCTGATTTAGCAGCTTTACAGCAGTTAAGAAGCAGGGGTGGTTCGACTTCGCTCACCAACCAGGTAGAAGACAGAAGGGAAATAACGTCCCAGTCCCCAGTCCCCATTCCTAACCCTCTCAATGACTCTTTAGAGGTGGCAAAAAAACTGGAAGCGGAGGTAAGAAAATACCCAGATGTGGAAACTGTGTTTACTACGGTTGGTTCTCGTGGAGGTGAACCAAATAAGGGTACTCTCTATGTCAAGTTGAAGGCAAACCGCACAATTAAAACCGCAGAATTACAAGATCAATTGCGGCAAAGTTTACCTCAACTTCCTGGTGTGTCTACCAGTGTGGAAGATATTCAATTTGTGGATACTGGTGGGGAAAAACCTTTACAAATAGCACTTCGTGGTAATGATCTGAAAACTTTGAATCAAGCGGCTAAAAAAATTAAAGATCGGATTACTAAAATCCCTGGTTTTGCAGATGTGACAGTTACAGGTGAAACAAATAATTCAGATCAAGTTTTTCAGATTGAACGACTCAACCAACAACGGGTAGCTTATGTCAGTGCTAATTTGGGTCAAGATTTAACTTTGGGTAATGCTACAGATAAAATTGTGGCTGAAGCTCAAGATATTTTACCTGCTGATATTTCTTTAGATTTAGGTGGAGATTCTGCTAAACAAAATGAGGTTTTTAGTAGTTTTATTTCCACTTTGATTTTATCAGCTTTGTGTATTATCGTTGTCTTGATTTTACTGTTTAAAAGTTGGGTAGATCCTTTAGTGATTGGTGCTTCTTTACCTTTAGCTGTGGTGGGAGCAATGTTAGCTTTACTCTTGACTAAGAGTGATTTTGGCATGATTTCTTTGATTGGTTTTGTGTTTTTACTAGGACTTGCTAATAAAAATGCGATTGTTTTGGTAGATTACATTAATCAATTACGTCTCTCAGGTTTGGAACGCACGGAAGCTATTCTTAAAGCTGGACCTGTGAGACTCAGACCGATTATGATGACTACTGTCTCTACTATTTTAGGGATGTTACCAATTGCTTTGGGTTTTGGTGCAGGTTCTGAGTTGCGATCGCCTATGGCCGTTGCTATTGCTGGTGGTTTAGTAACTTCTACTATTCTCAGTTTAATTGTTGTTCCTGTTGTCTATGCCATTTTAGATGATTGGTTTCCCAGAAAGAAGATGACAGTTGACAGGTGACAGGTGACAGTTGACAGTTGACAGTTGACAGAGTTAGATCCTCGATTTTTTCAAGAAGTCGGGGATCTAATTGATATGATTAGGGGATTTACAGGATGTTGGTTTGTGTTATAATTTTGTTGTCTGAATCAGGATGTCCAGGATTTTAGGATTTACAGGATTTTAGTCGTTTCAATTTCTTAGGACATCAAAAAATTAAAAAAAAATTTAATTTTGAAAAAAAAATTCGTTTTTTGGGGTCTAACCCCGTTGACTTTTTCGCCTAGAACTGATATTCTGATAATGGGAATGTGTGCCTTCAAAAAAATTTTGCTTACACTCCATTATATTAATATGACTATCATACCACGCTGACAGCGACCTGAACCCTGAAAAAACAAAATTTTTTTTGAAAAAACTTATTAAAAAAAGTTATTTAATAATTAAATCTTATTGATTATGGAAAATATTCGGAACTTATTTGTTCAACATAAAATCTTTATTAACAGCAGCATTTTGTATCTGATTGCTAAACATATCTAACATTGCGATAATTTCCGTATGTAATTCTATGTATTTTTCTCTACTAACCAGTAAATCGTTACCGTGAGCTATTTCATTTCTAGATTTTAAGAGGCTTTCATCTATTAATTTTGACTTAGTAGAATATAATGAAAAATCTAATCCTAAAATATCAGTGATGTCCTTCAAAACTTGAGAAGAAAGATTGGAAGCTGTAGATATTGCTTTTTTGGGTAAAGAACATCTCGTATTTAATTGGGAAAGAAAAAAGTCACAAACAGGGATATATAATGATGGTTTATTGGTGTCTTTGGCATCTTTGAGTTTTTCTTTCATTGCTAAAGCTAGAAAATTACTAGCAAGCTGATCATAACGAAGTCTTTGCATATCAACATATTCCAGATAAGAATTAGCTGCTAATTTAACAAAACCCTCCCAATGAGCATATAAAATACATATTCCACTGCGAATACATACATTATGCCTTTGAGGAGAAACATTTTTTAATTCTATTAAGGATTTTATTTCTGAAAGTTCCTTTTTTCTCCAAGCAAGATCAGTTGCAAGGATATCACTTAGTTGTTCAGCAGTGCGGATGCTCATGAGGGAGAAAATACTCCTCTACCCAATGGAATAAGATGGGGTAAACGTCTTACAGCATTCACACCTGCACCAGACCACTTTTGATAAGTTGGATCTGACCAAATAGTTTTTATTAACTCTGATATTTTATTTATTGGAGGCAGATTTTGATAATTGTGTCCAATTCCTAATGCTACTACCTCAAATGCGGATAATAGAAACCCGCCAAGAAATCTATCTTGTTCAGATTTATATCTTTTGAAACTATTATCTCCTGTAGTTTGATTCAGGACATCAAATGTTGTCTTGAATGCCATTTCTATCTGGCTATAATCTAATTCTTGCTCAAGAGCCATTTTACGCATTTCTTCTGTTAGAAAAAAACTAACATCGTCACCCAATTTTCTAATATCTTCCTCCGCCTTATCAAATAGAAGAATAAACCGCAATACTAACTCCATGTCATACTGTTCTTCATAAAGCCTATCACTCAAGGCTATACAATTTCTGAATGGTTCATAATTTGCCAGTGATCGCATTAATTCATGGAGTTTTTTATTTAGCATCAACAGGATACAATTTCTCATTTCTTGAGGTGTAGCAATTGTTCCTCCTGTATTAAGTCGCTGAAATAGCTCATATTTAATGATCGCATCACTTTCTTTTTCAACAATATTTACTCCTATTTTTGCTCGCTTAATTAATAAACGTTGTGTTTGAGTTAAGGAGTTTTCAGGATCATTAGGATCATCCCACTTTTTACCTGCTAAGGAAGGTAAGTATGTAGTTTTTTGCAAAGCTACTGGATGTGTATTTTCTTCTTGATTATCTTTTTTTAAAAGACCTGTAAATTCATATATAGTGGATAGTCTTTGAACACCATCTACAACGTCCCAAACACCATCATTTCTTTGACTAACAAAAATGGGAGGAATTGGTATGCCTAACAGAATTGATTCTATAAAAGCAGATTTTTGATGTTCTGACCAGCGAAAAACTCTTTGAAACTCTGGGTTAATATCAATCTCATTACTCTGATAAAGACTCATCCACTCTCCAATAGACATTGAGTAGCCATCAGTTTTAATTTCTTGCCTAGTTTTGTCAATTTCTTCTTGTAGGGGCATAATTACAAGTAATATAAACGTTTGTGTATATAACTATCTTGCTTGGATAATTATACTTAACATAATATCATTAAACAAAGATGAAAAACCAAAAATCTGAGCTAAGTTACCCAGATACATAGATAATAACATATTGAGGAGTGAGAGGTTATTAAATGCGGGCTTTTGTAACTGGTGGTACAGGTTTTGTAGGTTCTCATGTAGTGCGATCGCTATTAGAATCAGGATACAAAGTTACGGCTTTAGTACGTCGAAGTAGTAACCTGGGAAATTTACGGAGTTTAGAAATAGATATTGTCAAAAGTGATTTAAATGATCCCAATATCTGGAAACAGATGCAAGGTTGTAATTATCTGTTTCATGTAGCTGCCCATTATTCCCTGTGGCAAAAAGACCGCGATTTACTGTATCGTCATAATGTGGAAGGTACAAGAAATATTTTAGCAGCAGCGCAAAAAGCGGGAATTGAACGCACAGTTTATACCAGTTCCGTCGCAGCTATTGGAGTAGGAAAATCGGGTAAAGTTGTGGATGAAAACCATCAGAGTCCAGTAGAGAAGTTAGTGGGAGACTATAAAAAGTCTAAATTCCTAGCTGAACAAGCCGCAAAAGAAGCAGCAAAACAAGGTCAAGATATAGTGATAGTTAATCCTAGCAGTCCTATAGGACCATTGGATATTAAACCCACACCCACCGGAGATATTATTCTGCGGTTTTTGCGACGACAAATGCCGGCTTATGTGGATACTGGTTTGAACTTTATTGATGTGCGAGATGTAGCTAAGGGACATTTACTAGCTTTAGAAAAAGGAAAAACAGGCGATCGCTATATTCTCGGACATCAAAATCTCAGTCTCAAACAACTGCTAGAAATACTATCTGATATCACCGGAATAAAAGCACCGCAAGTATCAGTTCCCGCTTTTTTACCATTGAGTGTTGCTTGGATAGAAGAGAAAATTCTTGCACCTATGGGAAAAACCCCCACAGTTCCTATAGATGGTGTTCGCATGGCACAGCAACCAATGTATTATGATGCTTCCAAGGCCATCCGCGAACTTAGTCTACCTCAGTCTTCTCTGAAGGTAGCACTCAAGGACGCTGTTGATTGGTTTGTTGCTAATGGTTATGTCAAATAAGTTCGTAGTCAGCACTTAAGTGCTGACTACAAACGATGTGGTGTTATCAAGAGAGGAGAATAGTTAAATGGCGATTAATGTACAACAAGCTATAGACATCGGTAAATATTTAGTTAAACAACGTCTGTTAGGACGTAAACGCTTCCCTCTGGTTTTAATGTTAGAACCTTTATTTAGATGTAACTTAGCTTGTTCTGGTTGTGGAAAAATCCAACATCCTACAGAAGTTCTCAAACAAAATCTGACCCCAGAACAGTGTTTTGCAGCTGTAGAAGAATGTGGGGCACCTGTGGTTTCTATTCCTGGAGGAGAACCATTATTACATCCACAAATTGATGAAATTGTTAAAGGTTTAGTAGAACGCAAGAAATATGTTTACTTGTGTACCAATGGTTTGTTGTTAGAAAAGAGTCTCCATAAATTTCAACCTTCTCCTTATCTAACTTTCAGTGTTCATCTTGATGGAATGCGGGAATGGCATGATAAATGTGTAGACAGAAAAGGCGTTTTTGATGTTGCTGTGCAAGCGATCCGCGCTGCTAAATCTAAAGGTTTTCGTGTGACTACAAACTCGACTATTTTTGAAGGTTGTGATGTCAAAGAAATGCAGGAATTTTTTGATTTTCTCGATACTTTAAAAGTTGATGGAATGATGATTTCCCCTGGTTACAGTTATGAATGGGCACCAGATCAAGATCATTTTCTGCAAAAAGAACAAACCCGCGCTTTATTTAGAGAAATTCTTGCACCTTACACATCTGGGAAGAAAAACTGGAACTTTAATCACAACCCATTATTTTTAGATTTTCTCATTGGAGAAAAAGACTATGAATGTACTCCTTGGGGTAGTCCTAGTTATAGTGTTTTGGGTTGGCAAAAACCTTGTTATTTGTTGAATGAAGGTTATTATCAAACTTTCCAAGAATTGTTAGATGAGACTGATTGGAGTAAGTACGGACGCGCTAGTGGTAATCCTAAATGTGCTGATTGTATGGTGCATTGTGGTTATGAACCAACCGCAGCGATGGATGCGATGCAACCGCAAAATATAGCTCGTTCTTTGACTACTGTTTTTGGTAGATGATAAGTTGAGAATGTCAGAATCAGGATGAACAAGATTATAGGATTTACAGGATGAAGGATGAATTTATTAATACTGAATCTTGTTAATCTGAAAAAATAGTCAATCCTGATTTTGACAATAGAAATTTTATGAATCAGTTTATGAATCAGGATTAGGAGCATTAAAGGAGCAATATGATAAAATAAGAAAGGATACACAGGATGAAAAAACAGGAATACCATGAAGACCCAAGAACTCCAAATTTTACAAACTCTTTATGGACAAGATTTTTTTGCTTGGGTAGAACAGACCGCAGAAATTTTGCGATCGCAACAGTGGGAAGCATTAGATTTAGAAAATTTAATTGAGGAAGTGGTAGATTTGGGTAAGAGTCAACAGCGAGCGTTACAGAGTGCTTTAAGGTTGGTGTTATCACACCTGCTAAAGTGGAAATATCAGCCTGAACGTCGTAGTAAAAGTTGGCAAGTAACCATTACCCGTGAACGATTGAATTTAGATGAATTATTGGCAGAAAGTCCCAGTTTACGACGGTTTTTAACTGATGATGAATGGATAAACGCTACTTATCAAAGAGCGCGAAAAGAGGCAATGGTCGAAACTGGTTTATCAGAGGAGAAATTTGCGATCGCTTGTCCTTTTGCTCTCAATCAAATTTTAGACCTAGACTTTTATCCTCACTCTGACGAATAATTACTTAAAAAATCAGTTACATATATAAAATATCCGCTGCTGATTATTATTTGTAGAATATATGTACATATATATCTGAAAACCTACACAATCTCCAAAAATGACAGAAGCTAAAAACGTACTCGGTACAAAATTAGAACTTTGCTGCACATCTCCCATGACTGGATATTACCGCGATGGTTTTTGTAACACAGGAGGGCAAGATTTTGGGATGCACGTTGTTTGCGCTCAAGTAACAGCAGAATTTTTAGAATATACAAAATCCCAAGGCAATGATTTAAGCACACCTGTACCCTATTTTAATTTTCCTGGTTTAAAACCTGGAGATTGTTGGTGTTTATGTGCTGCCAGATGGCAAGAAGCTTTAGAAGCGGGTGTTGCACCTCCTGTTGTTTTGGAAGCTACCCACTCTAGAGCTTTGGAAGTTTGTAATTTAGAAGATTTACAAAAGCATCGGGTAATTCGTAATTAGCTTTTTTTCCATTCAATAGATATAGATCCCCAACCTCTTTGATCTTTGAAAAGTCGGGGATCAGGTTATTATTTAATTAGGGCTTGCTGAATAAATGTAAACCCTAGATAAATCAAAGGATTGAGGATGATTAAAATTAAAATTGTGCAAGGTTTTAGGTACTATGATCCTCAAAAAGCTTGCACTTTGTGAGTGTTTGCAGAATTTCAAAATAAAAAAAACTCCTTGAACTCCTTGAACTCCTGACTCCTTGAACTCCTGACTCCTTGAACTCCTGACTCCTTGAACTCCTGACTCCTTGATAGCGACTTGTACTGAGCCTGTCGAAGTAAGCGTGGCGTTAACCATACTCCTGGCCCCTCACAGATAACTTTTTCAGCAAACCCTACTTAACTAATACCAAATACAGAACCAACGGTAGACTTAATTGAATTTCCAGCATCCTTTAAAGTCTGAGTAATTGGGTGTTTGGACTGCAAAAATACTCTCGCACAATTACGTCCTGGCATTCCTGAAATTGAACCACCGGGATGAGTACCTGCACCTGTTAAAAACAGGTTATCAATGGGAGTTTTATAATTTGCTAATTCTGGTAAAGGTCTAAAAAATACCATTTGATCTAATGTCATATCAATATGGTAATAATTGCCTTTATAAGCCCCTAATCTTTCTCCTAATTCTGCTGGACTTTCTACCCTTCTAGCGATAGTTGCATTTTTCACATTGGGAGCGTAAGTTGCTAGTTTATCAACTACTTTATCTGCAACTTTATTTTTCAATTCATCAGTCCAACCTGTACCTTTTAAACCTGTACCTTCTGCTCCAGAAATTTGATAAGGGGCAAAAAATTCAATCCAAACTGTATGTTTTCCTGGTGGTGCTAAAGTCGGATCAAGAAAGCTAGGCATCACTAAATACATTGAGGGATCACTATCAGGAATTTCTCCGATTGTACATTTACTATGCGCCTGTTCTACATGATTCATGGAATCTGCAATTAAAATTGAACCAATGAGATATTCGTCTTTATGTTCATGGTAAGGAAAACGCAAGGGTTCATCTAATGCTAAATCTATCTTTAAGATAGTTTCATTATTATTAACTATGCGCCTTTCTAATCTGTCTCGTAATTCTGGATCAGCATCATCTACTTCTTGAGCATCTATCAATTGTAAAAATAATCTTTTGGCATCAATATTAGAAATTACTCCATATTTTGCCCGATATTCTTCACCATTGGCAACCCGTACACCTACGGCTTTACCATCATCAATTAAGACTTTTTCTACTTGCTGATCTGTGAGAATTTCGCCGCCTTTTGCTGTTACCAAATTTACTAATGCTTTGACTAATGCACCTGTTCCTCCACGGGGTCTAGTCATTCCTGGATGATGACGCATAGACATCATCATTACACCTATGGCCAGGTTTTTCTGTGATGGTGGCGCTCCTAGTTCTGATGCTAGTCTAGAAAGTGGTGCTTTGAGAAATTCTTCATCAAACCATTCATTTAAAATATCTTCTGCACTGGTGAGCATTGTTCGCACAAAATCTAAACTTTTTTGGGTAGAACCAATGACAGAAAATAAATCTTTGAATTTTTGCAGGTTGTAGTTACCGAATATATCTATAATTGATTTGGGTGGAGCGTTGAACATGGGCATCATGGCGTTAATTGCCCGTTGCCAATAATGTGTAAACTCGGCATATTTTTTAGCATCTCTTTCATTATACCTGGCTATTTCTGCACAGGTTTTTTCTAATGATTTATGGGCTAAAAAATATTTCCCATCGGGATGGGGACAAAAAACAACTGGGTCACATTCTAGATATTCTAATCCATATTTTTCTAGTTCTAATTCCTGAACAACTGGACCGAGATGAATAAATTCATGGTCAATAGCACAGAGGTTAAATTTAAACCCTGGTGCTTTGTCTGGGATACATTCTTCTGTTGTGGCCGCACCACCGGGAACAGAACGTTTTTCTAGTAGCAGGACGCTATAACCTGCTTTGAGTAAATAAGCAGCACACACTAAACCATTGTGTCCTGCGCCAATAATTACAACATCATATTCTTTCATGTTTTTTATTTGATCATAAACTTCTATAAGGAGTCAGGAGTCGTAGGGGCGAAGTAGGGGCGTTTTGTAGGATTCTGTATTTTGAATCCTCACTGGGAATATAAGATTGCTGTGCAACTTAATTAAGATTTTGTAAGGTTTCTTCTGAAGGAAGTTGTTTAACATGGGCTGCGAGCATGAGTATTAATTGACCCTTTTTGACTTGCATATCTCTAATATAAAATATCATATCTTCCCATTCAAAGTATGGTAAATTGAGAATTTCTTTAACTTTTTGCATGGCTGCAGTAATTAATTCTATTCTAATTCCTTCACCTTGGGTACAACGAAAACTCTCTAACATGGCAGGTTTTGTTTGGGTGCGGGGATGAGCTATAGCATGATATCCTAAAATGTGACTGTTTCCCTGTTCTTTGAGCCAAATTTTACCTTGAAATTCTAAGGTCTCATCAGCAGGTAGAAAAACCTGCATTTCTTGGGGTTCAAATTTGACAACTTTTCCATCTACATCTAGCTGGAATTTTTGCACTAAGCTGCGAATTATTTCTGAAGTTAAAGCTAAGTTAATATCAGTTTCTTCCATGACAACATGGGCGATCGCATTTACTGGTTCATTAAGTTTAATCTGCCCAAATATGGCACTAAAAGGATTGACAGCAATGCTATCTGTTTGCAGTTTAATTTCTTGAACACGGATTTTTTCTTTAATCACTAATCCTTGACCAGCTATAGCAACCCCGTCTACTTTTCCCTGAATTATTTTACCAATATCTGTTTGTATGTCTACATCTATTTTTTCTGATTCATCTAATTCTTCAGTTAATCTGCTTTGGGCTGCCTGAGCTAATAATTTTTCTTCAAACTTTTTTTGTACAAACGGCTGTTCAGGCATAAAAATTTTTATTCTCACAATGTGTTATTACTGGCTAATCTAGCCTCTGAATCATCAAAAGAGTATCTATAGTCAGACATAAACTCATTAGTAGATTTAATCAAGGAGTCAGGAGTAGGGGTTTAGCACTGCTAAACCCTATCCGGTAGATGTTATTGCTAAAGCACTGGGAGCTTTATTAGATTATCTGGAAAATAACCCTAACCCCAGTCCAGAATTTATTGAACGCTTACCCCGTTCTGTTTCCGCAGTTAATCGTAAATTTCTCAGCGTATTAGGAAAACGTCAACTTATACCTATAGAATTAGAAAGTCAAGAACCAGATTTTAACCTATGTCGTGTAGTAGATCGAGAAGAAAGAACTGATGTCCCAGACCAAACAATTACAAAAATAGTCCGTCGTGGTTTTCGTTGGGGTGAAAAAATTATCCGTCCGAAAGAAGTAATTACGGCGAAGCCTGTCGTCTAATGGCGAGTCTGCGAATGTAGAATCCCCTCGCCTTTAGGCAGGGGAGTGTCAATGGTATGGGTTCGTACAGAACCAAAATTACTAATAATTATACCTTGAGAGTCACAATCATCAAAATACTATGAAGCCGCAAGAAAGTAATATTACAGAAACTTCCACATCTGCAAAAACATGGCGTGGTTGGCAAGAAAACCTGACTTTAATAGCGATCGCACTAACTTTAGCATTACTAATCAGGACATTTATCGCCGAACCCCGATTAATACCATCAGAATCAATGTACCCCACCTTACACATAGGCGATCGCTTAGTAGTGGAAAAAGTATCTTACCGTTTTCATCCTCCCGAAACAGGCGATATTGTCGTTTTTCAAACACCACCAGAATTACAACGTCGTGGATATGACAAAAACCAAGCCTTTATCAAGCGTATTATTGGTAGGCCAGGAGAGGTAATTAGTGTAGCGAATGGTAAAGTTTACCTCAACGGTCAGCCTTTACAAGAAGATTACATTGCCGAACCACCAAATCAGCCATTTCCAACCGTAAAAATCCCAGAAGATGAATTTTTCGTGATGGGAGACAACCGCAACGATAGTAATGACTCCCGATACTGGGGCTTTTTACCTCAGCAAAATCTCATTGGCCGTGCTACCTTTCGCTTCTGGCCTTTAGACCGTATCGGGTTAATTTTGTGACTGGGGACTGGGGACTGGGGACTGGTGACTGGGGACTGGGGAC
>NZ_JAQMTI010000286.1:0-1965 GCF_028329225.1 Sphaerospermopsis kisseleviana CS-549
ACATGAAAGAATTACAAGTTGGGAAAATCCTATAGACAAGGCGGTATGGCAGTTAAAACAGGTATGTCAAGAATTACCATCAAGACCAATCACACTATGGGACATTGAATACGGATGTGCGCCATTCGTGATCAAAACGGCTGAGATTAATGCAGATAAACTGATGCGCTTGCGTTCCAACCTGTTGACCTTTGTGTGGGGTAGCTTTACCTTTACCAAAGCGGGGAAGCTGGGTAATCAGATGGGATGGTTGGTTAGTAAAAGTTTAAAATAGCGATTATACTTTATAAACTAATCAAAAGCTAATTCTAATCTGGCAACTATACTTTTAACAGTTTCTATACATTCCTCAAAAGTAGGGCATTCATCTTCTGTAGCGTAGGACATCCCCTTTACAAATCTTGTGTATTCCTCATGGTAAATAGGATCTGATTCTAACTGCTCAAACATCTTTGGTAATAATTCGACTTTAGGTATAGATAAAGATTGAATTTGCCCTCTGTTGCTATTAACATCTTCTTGCATAAATTTAGAAACCAAACTTGAAAAGTTTTGGTCATCTTTAATCATGAGATTTAATGCTGTTAAATCATATAAATGGCGAATGATAGATGGATCATCGTGTTCATTTTCTCGATTTCTAGTCAAAATTCGCCAAGTTAAAGCACTTAATTTTTCTGCGGCTGTTTCTACAGGTGAACAACAAGCAATTGATGGAACTTCTGGTGGTAATCCCATTGCTTGAGATATAAAAGATGTTAAAGATTTTTCTTCAAAAGGTAAGACGAGCGAGGTAAATTTGATATCTAATTTTATATAAGGACGAAGCGCAATATCTTGTTTAAAATTTTGTTGGTAAGTAATACTGCAAGTAACTTGACTATTTTTATCACGAGCTTTTATCTCGTTCTCATTCAATGCCCAATCTGAACTACTGTTACGAATTACATCTAAAATTTCGTTTTTATATTTGCTGCGTTCGTTCCGAGTGGGTTCTAAAATCGGTAAAATGACCTTGAAATCAAGGTCTTCTGAAAAACGTTGAATTAAACCAAATCCTTTAGATAAGCTAGTCCCACCCGCACAAACTAATCTCATACCAAGCTTATCAACGGTAATCAAGGCAGCTATTATTCTCGTAGCATACCAATCCTTTTCAACAAAGGAAGGATCAACGCCTAGATCACTGGCAATAACTTCTAATAAGATTGGATCAATAGACGCACTCACAGGATATGGATTAACCAACGTATTCAAAGGTTACAAATTTACCATCGTAACCAAATTTAGGGGGAATTGGAATAGGTTTTTTAACCCCAATAACCCGTCCGGTGGGGACTTGGGTTGTCCGTCCTTCGTTGTAAGCTTTGTCATAGCTTGACGGTACAACTTCTATGTTCAAATATTCCAAAAACTCAGTTGCCAATTCACGTAATGCTTTACAAGGCACTACGCGCTTTGATAGAGGAGAGATAACTGCTTTAGCATAGCAATTCTCACTCATTTTGATTATTTTACCTTCTGTTTCTAGCTGATCAAAAACAGTCCTAACTTGGCTGTCAGCCGCAATATCTTTAAAATCCGTAAGCATAAAGACATTACGGGGGCTATCGCCGATTTTTCGAGCTATTCCGTCTTTTACTGAGTTAAGGGTTTTCATCTTTTTAGTCTCTTATTACGGAGATCAAATTCATTCGCAAAACCCTGTTATGGGTTTGATTGGGTTTGAGTAGGTTTTATTTTATACCTCTCAATTATTTGAGATATGCTGGATATAAAATAGTAATGATATTATTTTATATCTTTTCAGAATAATGACATTACTATAGGACTTACGCACTGTACAAATTCACCATGATGTGCATGAACGAAAATCCGTCGTTTCAGGCTTTTGGCGATTAACTTCCGATCAATAGCGAACTGCTTGCAGCAGCGCTTCGCTATCGCCCAAAAATAATTAAAAAA
>NZ_JAQMTI010000287.1:0-11541 GCF_028329225.1 Sphaerospermopsis kisseleviana CS-549
GTACTAGCTTGAGAATAGCGATCGCCATATTCGATTTTGATAGCTAAAGCTTGTTGATAAAATTCCCATGCTTGGGCATATTCTCGCATTTCTTGGGCTACTCTTCCCAACTGGTGGTAAGTTCCAGCTGTTTCATATCTATCCTCATATTCGATATAGATAGCTAAAGCTTGTTGATAAAATTCCCGTGCTTGGGCATATTCTCGCATTTCTTGGGCTACTCTTCCTAACTGGTGGTAGGTACTAGCTTGAGAATAGCGATCGCCATATTCGATAAGCATAGCTAAAGCTTGTTGATAAAATTCCCGTGCTTGGGCATATTCTCGCATTTCTTGGGCTACAATTCCCAACTGGTGGTAGGTTCTAGCTTCGTTATCGTGATCATCTAATTCTTGATCAATTGTTAGACAGAGTTGATAATACTTTCTAGCTGCTGAAAAATGCCGTAAATTCAAATAAGCATTACCTAATTTAAATAAAACATAACCTTCACCATTACGGTTTTCTAATTCTTGGGCAATATCTAACCCTTGTTGATAAAAATTAATCGCTGTTTCAAACTTCCTTTCCTCACTATAAGCATCACCAATTTTATTTAAAACCTGACTTTTAAAATTTACATCTGCTAATTTTTCTGCAATTTGTAAAGCTTCCTCTAAACATTCCCTCGCTATTTCCGGTTGATGCTGACTAATATAAGCTGTTCCCAACTCCAATAAAATATTACCATACCTGCGTAAATTACCATCATTTACTTGCTCACAGGTAGGCTTATATTCCATTAATAACCGTTGTAAAATCCCAATCCTTTCTTGCTTTTCCGGTGGTTCTACTCTGTCAATTTTGATTTCAGCTTGCAGAGTTTGAGCAATGGCATTTTCTCTGGTTTTTTCTAAAGTTTTAAATCTAAACACACCAGAACGCCAAGCCCAAAAGTCAGGGGCAAATTTCGCTAATCTATTAATAGCGTAATCTGGTAAAATAAATAAAATAGGATGAGGTACGGTTTTTTTATAAGCATCCCGGACAAAATTTAAATCTTGTAAAACTGGCGGATATTCCCCAGAAAGACCAATAGATTTTTCTAAACCTTGAATAATTAATACTAACTTTTTATTTGCTTCTTTTTCAACTTTTGGCAATTCCTGAATAATTGCATCTCGTAAAAATCGCAAATTCGGATCGGGAAAATTGAGAGTTACAAACTGAACTTCCTGACATTTATAATCGGTTTTTAAAGCATTAATTAATAACTCTGCATCGGTAGGAAAGTTAATTTCAATAAATCCCAAAGTTAACTTTTCGGAAAAGTCAACGAAAGTCAACAATTCCGCAAAAATATCCTCATTCAAAGCGATAAATTGCCCCAATTCAAAATTAAAATCAGGCTGTAATTTCTGCCAGTGCTTGTCTGAAAAATTCATTTTGCATTACCACTGGGTTAGGATAATTCCATCGGTTATCACCGTTATATTCTAAAACCGAAGTATTAAACAGCATTAACTGTCCAATATCATCTTTACTCACATCTTTATTAATACAAACTTGCACTAACAATGGATAATGGTCATTGGGAATAAATCTTTCAAAACTAAATTGTTGTTGTTTGACAGCATAAACAATATCTTCAGCTTGAATTTTATCATGATCATTAGTGCTGGCACGTAAACAAGCAGCCCTCATAATTTGCATAAGTTGACGTACATGGCCACCACTAGCCTTTGCTAATTCTAGCAATTCATCACGGGAATTAAACACAGCATCAATATCTACCCTTTTTTCAATTAAACTAGCTAATGCCTCCAGTCCTGTTTGATTATCTTGTAAATGGGAACTTTGCCGATCAAATTGGTAAATATTCACCATTGGTACAATATGAGGATTACCATCAAACAAAGATAGGGGATTTTTTGGCGAACACAAAACCGAAATAGGAACTGTATAAATAATTGTACAATGCAGTTCTTGTAATTGTGCCGCATATTCAAAAAATAAATGATCTGCAACTCCAGGAGGAACACGATCTAAATTATCAAAAATAATTAGTAAACCCTTGTAGTCTGGATACTTTTTCCGCAATTTAGCATAAGCGTCATCTAGTAAAAGGTTAATATCTGCTTTAAGTCGAGAAATATCTTTTTCTAAAGTTTGACGAATAGACGTTTTTTGTTTATCAGATCCTTTAATCTGTGCCAATAACTTCACCATTAATTTAGCAATAAATGGCGCGTCTGCGCCCAAGCTGGCTTCTGATTCTACACTGACAGATTTTTCTACACTCTCTTCATTTTCTTGAGTAATTTCTTTAAACCAATTCTCAAAACTTTTTAATAGTCTTTCATCAAATTTTAACCCTAATTTCCGCAAAGTAAATTCAACTTGTTTAATGACTATTAAATATAAATCTGTGAAATTAGCATCATTAATATCTGTTTCTTCATTCACTTCTAAATAAATCACATGATAATTTTCCTCCCAGATATTTTGAATCCTTTTTAACTCTGTACTTTTTCCTGAACCACGATGACCGGTAAATAAAATAGTAGTGTAATTTCCAGCTTCCTGAAAATCCAAAATTGTACTTACACCCTTAACGGCTGAAGATTTTCGCACTGCTGATAAATCAACATAGTATTTTTCTATATCTGGACCTTCTAGCGGTTCTAAACTACAAGCATTATAAGCAGCTTTGAGAGTATTAGCACGTTGAAAATTAAGCTGATTCATAGAAATTTTTATTGATTTTATCATATCAATATAATTTTACAAGCCCAATATCTTAGCCTATTTTTAAAATAAAAGCAATATAGCAATCTTGAATTAAGCTGTTGGACATTTAACTTGCATATTATCTAAAATTGAAACTCTTGTGGGGTGGGCATCCTGCCCGCCTTAGTGCAAATTAAAGGTTTAAGCTGATGTGCAGCTAAACTGTATAATTAAAAAACCTGAAGTTACAGTAGCACAAGCATCTTGCTTATATTAATTATTCAAGTTAAAGGCACAACAAACAGCTTATTTATAAACACGAAAATACCCAACTTATTCAAGAAGTCAGAGATTTAAAAATATCATCATTTGTTATCCCTTAACTGAAAGGTATAGAAATATTGCCTTCTGCCGGATTTTGTCTATTTACTGGATATTTCATCCACTGATAAGCCACAAAAATCAACAATAACCCAATCAAAAATAAAAACACCATCAAAGCAATTTGATACCAAATAACTTGGGGTAAAAGTAAATCTAAAACTAGGTGGATTAAATTCATTACACCATAAAAAATAGTTAAGCCAAAATGAATAACTCGATAACGTTTATTTTCTGTAAATGTATTCCCAATAATTGCTAAAATCGGCAATATAAAGAAGCCTAACATTAACCAAAAAATACCCGATACTTCATTAAGTGATGTTGCTGGTTGGGATTCTACTACATCTAACCCGTGAAATAATGGCATTAAACCCAACTGTGTATGAAACAACGTACCTAATAAAAAAACTATCCATAGATTAATAATTTTTTGTCTATAATTAATTGCCATTTTTCTTGCACAATTACTACATTTTATAACCAAATTTACGCAGTAAATCATGACGTGATTTTATATCCTCATTTCCTTCTACACCCTTGGGTAAAAATCCATCAATCACACCAATAATACCCCTTCCTTGTTCGGTTTCTGCTAAAATTACTTGTACAGGATTAGCAGTAGCACAATAAATATTGCAAACTTCTGGACATTGTTTAATAGCATTAAGAAAGTTTATCGGATAAGCATCTTTTAACACAATTAAAAAACAGTGTCCAGCACTTATAGATTTGGCATTTTTAGTAGCTACTGTTTGCAAAGTATGATCATTGCCAGCCATTCTAATTAAACAAGCGGCGGATGCTTCACAGAAAGCAATACCAAATTTAACCTGTGAGGATATTCCTACCATGATTTCATATAAATCCTCTACGGTTTTGATAAAGTGAGTTTGTCCTAAAATCAGGTTACAACCTACAGGAATTTCTAAAGTTACGGTTTTTAGTTCCATTTTGGGTTACAATTTGATTTGTTAAGTGTAGCAAAGTATCAGTTTATGGAACGTCAAGCATTGAAAGAAAAATTACAAGTATTAATTAAGGAACTTAAAAAACAGGATGATGGTTCTCCTATTACTAATTTAAAAATTGACCCAAAGAAAGCCGCAGAAATAGAAAGTTTAACAGTTGAATTAGAAAATCTCAATCCCCATCCTCAACCACTCCAGAATGCTATTAATTTATTAAATGGAGTCTGGCAATTACAATACTCTACAGCTAGAGAAATTCGCGCTTTGGATTCTCTCCCATTAGGATTAAGTATAGGTAAGGTTTATCAAGTAATTAATGTTGCTGATGCACAATTTTTTAACCTTGCTTATGTCAAACATCCCCTAAAATTTATTTCAGGATATGTAAAAGTAACAGCTAGATTTGAACCTGATTTAGCTCAATCTAACTTACCAGATAAGCGAATTAATGTTTATTTTGATAAACGTTATTTAGCGATTGATAAAATTATAGGTGTTAACACTCCTCAACTAAATCCTTTTAAAGTTGTAGATGCTAAAGGTCCCAAAGGTAGAGTTGCAACTCTGGATATTACTTACTTAGATGAAACATTAAGGATTGGTAGAGGAGGTGATGAAAGTTTATTTATTCTCCAGAAAGCTAATGATTTACCTGATTTACAGCAGATTTTTTGACAATCTGCGCCCTCAAGGGACGCAGATTGTGGGTTCAAAGAGTCTACTTAGATTAGATTCCCAATTTTTCTAACATTGGTTTTGTGGAAACAATGTGACGTTCTAAACCCAGTAATTCAGGACTAACTCCTAAAGCCAAAGCAATTAATTGTGGTAAATGTAAAATAGGTAAACCTAATTTTTTACCAATCACCTTTTCTACCTCTGGTTGACGAGAATCTAAATTAAGATGACACAGGGGACAAGGTGTAACAATACAATCAGCACCACTTGATAAAGCTTCTTGAATGTGCATACCTGCCATTTGGAAAGATTCGGTAGTAGCATAGCTAGAGAGAGGCCAACCGCAACATTGGGTGCGTCCACGATAATATATGGGTGTTGCTCCTATAGCCCGAAACACATTTTCCATTGCTTCTGGTTGGAATGGATCATCATAGGGCATGGATTTTTGAGCGCGGAGGAGATAACAGCCATAAAAAGCTGCACACTTGAGTCCGCTTAACTTGCGGGTGACACGCTGGCTGATTTTGTCTAAACCATAATCTGTAACCAAAGCGTAAAGTAAATGTTTGACCTCTGTACTACCCCGATAAGGAGAACAACCTTCTTTTTCTAGTAAGCCATTGACTTGATGGAGATAAGCTGGGTTAGTTCCTTGGCATTGCTTGAGACGTTCATCAACATGACCAATCACACCTTGACAGGTGCTGCAATGAGTAAGAAGAGGTAGATTTAATTCTTCTGCTAAAGCTATATTCCGAGCGTTAACTGTATCTTCTAACAATTGAGAATCTTCTTTAAATGTACCAGAACCGCAACAAGCAGCTTTTTTAAGTTCAATGAGTTCAATACCCAAAGCTTGGGTAAGTGATTGAGTAGAGAGATAAAGCTCCCGACAAGCTCCTTGAGCAACACAACCGGGGTAGTAAGCGTATTTTAAGGTTTGAGATAGCATAAAATTAAGTTTTGTTTACAGGCGTAGCGATCGCCCTGGTAAGACAAATTTAGCAGTTTCATTATCTCCCAACATAAGGCAGGGGAGCAGGGGAGCAGGGGAAGCAGGGGGAAATTATTTGTATTTTCCCAATCACCAATCACCTTTTTCTGATAACTGTACTCAGGAACACCCTTTCCGATAAGATGTATATGCTCAAAGCAAGATTGCCCATCAAGAGCAGATCATGGCACATGGTTAAGGACTTTTATTTATGAATCAAGAAATTTTTAAACTGGTTAAAAAAGTTATCGTCGATCAACTAGAGGTTGATGAGGAGAAAGTTGTACCCAACGCCTCATTTACAGATGATTTAGGCGCTGATTCCTTGGATATTGTGGAACTGGTAATGGCTTTTGAAGAAGAATTTGATATTGAAATTCCCGATGAAGCCGCCGAAAAGATTTTAACGGTTCAAGAGGTAGTAGATTACATCGAGAAAAACGCTCCTTCTGACTGAAAAATTTCTGAGTCCTGATGAGCCAGTGCATTGATCAGGTAACGCAGTCCTGGGAAACTCTCCTGTCAGGGACTGCCTAGCCATCACCCTCAGCCAAATTGTAGCAACTAAATTTGCTCTGTGCTGAGTATGTATATTTCTGTGAAAAGCACTAAGCATAAATGTAATGCTGGCTCAGGACTCAAAACTCAACACTCTATAAATTGTTCTGCTTGCTGCTTTTTCGTCACCTTTAACTGAATCATGACAGACTATAAACGTAAACGCGTTGTTGTAACAGGTGTAGGCGCGATTACACCTATTGGTAACAATCCATCTGAATATTGGGAAGGACTGTTAAGCGGACGTAATGGCATAGACTACATCACAGCTTTTGATGCGTCTAAGCATGATTGCCGCATTGCGGGGGAAGTGAAGAACTTCGATCCGCATGAATACATGGAGCGCAAAGAAGCCAAGCGCACTGATCGGTTTGCCCAATTTGCGATCGCAGGTGCTAAACAGGCTATATCAGACGCACAATTAGTTATCAATGACCTCAACGCCGAGCAAATAGGTGTCATGATCGGTTCAGGCATTGGTGGCATTAAAGTATTAGAAGACCAGCAAACAGTCTATCTAAACAAAGGACCAGACCGCTGTAGTCCATTCATGATCCCGATGATGATTGCCAACATGGCAGCAGGATTAACAGCAATTCATACTGGTGCAAAAGGTCCAAACTCCTGTTCTGTGACAGCTTGTGCCGCTGGTTCTAATGCTATCGGTGATGCCTTTCGCTTAATTCAAAATGGATATGCCCAAGCAATGATTTGTGGCGGATCAGAAGCAGCCGTTACACCATTGTCTGTAGCTGGATTTGCCGCAGCCAGGGCGCTATCCACAAAAAATGATCCAGAAAAAGCTTGTCGTCCCTTTGACAAAGATCGGGATGGCTTTGTCATGGGTGAAGGTTCAGGAATTTTAATTCTGGAAGAATTGGAACACGCAATCAGTCGTGGTGCGAGAATTTATGCAGAAATGGTCGGCTATGGGATGACCTGTGACGCTTATCATATTACTTCCCCCGTACCTGGTGGTTTAGGTGCAGCTAGAGCAATGGAACTGGCACTCAAAGATGGTCAGCTGACACCAGAAATGATTACCTATATTAATGCTCATGGAACCAGCACCCCAGCCAATGATGTCACAGAAACGGCAGCTATCAAAAAGGCTTTAGGCGATTATGCCTATAAGATAGCAATTAGTTCCACCAAATCCATGACAGGTCATTTGTTAGGTGGTTCAGGAGGAATAGAAGCAGTAGCTACAGTTTTGGCGATCGCTAATGACCACATCCCCCCCACCATCCACTTGGATAATCCTGATGAGGGTTGTGATTTAGATTATGTACCCCACACCAGCCGCGCTCAAATCCTAGAGGTGGCTTTATCCAACTCCTTTGGGTTCGGTGGTCATAATGTCACTTTGGCGTTTAAGAAACATCGCTAATGGTGACTGGTGATTGGGGATTGGTGACTGGGAAAATACAAATAATTTCCCCCTGTTCCCCTGCTCCCTGCTCCCTGCTCCCCTGCCTCCTGCCTCCTGAAGTGACCCTGTGGAACATATTATATATATCATTCCCAGCTAAACCAAGGGTTTGGCATGACCAAATTATTAGCTCTATTCATCACCTAAAACTCAGAAGATCCCGCTTGTCCTTATGCTAGTAGGAATGGGATGATGTAAATTGTGGGATCACTTGATAATGAACCCAAAAACAGAAAGCTACAAAGAGTCCTAACCCGTCGTTAACAATAAAAAATTATGGCTGTTGCAACCAAATCCATCGAAGAACTTTGTATTAACTCAATCCGTTTTTTGGCTGTTGATGCCATAGAAAAATCCAAGTCGGGACACCCTGGACTACCTATGGGCGCTGCTCCTATGGCGTTTGTCCTGTGGAACTCCTTCATGCGGTATAACCCCAAAAATCCTAAATGGTTTAACCGCGATCGCTTTGTTCTCTCTGCTGGTCATGGCTCAATGTTGCAGTATGCCTTGCTGTATCTGATGGGCTACGATAGCGTTACCATAGATGACATCAAGCAATTTCGTCAATGGGGGTCTAAGACCCCAGGCCACCCAGAAAACTTTGTGACAGATGGTGTGGAAGTAACTACTGGTCCCTTGGGTCAAGGTATTGCTAACGCAGTTGGTTTAGCTTTAGCAGAAGCACATCTAGCAGCTAAGTTTAACAAACCCGGTGCGACAATTGTAGACCATTACACCTATGTAATTCTGGGTGATGGTTGCAACATGGAAGGTATTTCTGGTGAAGCTGCTTCGATCGCTGGACACTGGGGATTAGGTAAATTAATCGCCCTGTACGATGATAACCACATCTCTATTGATGGTTCTACCGATGTAGCTTTTACAGAGGATGTTTCTAAGAGATTTGAAGCCTACGGTTGGCACGTACTTCACGTTAAAGATGGTAACACCGATTTAGAAGGAATTGCCAAAGCGATCGAAGCAGCAAAAGCTGTCACCGACAAACCCACCATGATCAAGGTGACAACCACCATTGGTTATGGTTCTCCCAACAAAGCAAATACCGCAGGTATTCACGGTGCTGCTTTAGGTGCAGATGAAACAGCATTAACCCGGAAAAACTTAGGTTGGGATTATGCACCCTTTGAAATTCCTCAAGACGTTCTTGATCACACCCGCAAAGCAGTAGAACGCGGTGCTGCTTACGAAGCAGACTGGAAAAAAACCTTAACTGAATACAAAGCTAAATATCCCCAAGAAGCGGCAGAATTTGAACGTTTCCTCAGTGGTGAATTACCAGAAGGTTGGGATCAAGTTCTTCCCACCTATACCGCCGAAGACAAAGCACAACCCACCCGCAAACACTCAGAAATCTGCCTCAACAAACTAGGGGTTGTTTTACCTGAATTAATTGGTGGTTCTGCTGACTTAACCCACTCCAACCTCACCGAACTCAAAGGTGCTGGAGACTTCCAAAAAGGACAATTCCAAAACCGTAACATTCACTTTGGTGTACGGGAACACGCAATGGGCGCGATCTGTAACGGTATAGCCTTACATCGCTCTGGTTTAATACCCTACGGTGCAACTTTCTTAATTTTCACAGACTATATGCGGGCTGCTATTCGTTTAGCTGCGCTCTCTGAAGCTGGTTCAATTTGGGTAATGACTCACGACTCCATCGGCCAAGGTGAAGACGGTCCTACTCACCAACCCATTGAAACTTTAGCTTCTCTGCGTGCTATTCCTGATTTAACAGTAATTCGTCCCGCAGATGGAAATGAAACTTCTGGTGCTTACAAAGTAGCGATCCAAAAGTCTAAAGAAAATGCTTCCACTCTCTTAGCTTTCACCCGTCAGAACGTCCCCAACTTAGGTGGTACATCTGTTGATGGTGTGGCTAAAGGTGCATACACCATTGTAGATTGTGCTGGTACACCAGAAATCATTTTAATTGGTACTGGTTCAGAAGTGAGCCTCTGTGTAACTGCTGCTGAGAAACTAACCGCCGAAGGTAAGAAAGTCCGCGTTGTTTCTATGCCTTCTACAGACTTATTTGATGCTCAAGATGCAGCTTACAAAGAATCTGTACTACCAAAATCTGTTACAAAGCGTTTAGCGGTAGAAGCTAGTTGCAGTTTTGGCTGGCATAAATATGTTGGTACTGAAGGCGATACCGTCAGTATTGATAGCTTTGGTGCTTCTGCTCCTGGTGGTACTTGTATGGAGAAATTTGGCTTTACCGTTGATAATGTTTTAGCTAAAGCTAAGGCATTGTTAGGTTAATTAACAAAAGAATATTTCTCTTATTTTCTGGGGTGGGATGAAAATCCTGCCCTTTTTTTGTGTCTACTGGTAAGTACCCAAGCAAAATTAATTTAACTAGGACTTACGCATTGACAGGATCAACCAAATATGGTTTATGGGTTTCGGGCATTTTAACGTGATTTTTTAATTATTTTTGGGCGATAGCGAAGTGCTGCTGCAAGCAGTTCGCTATTGATCGGAAGTTAATCGCCAAAAGCCTGAAACGACGGATTCTCGTTTATTCACATCATGGTGAATTTGTACAGTGCGTAAGTCTTATTAATATCCTATTAACATATTGAGTGAAAACAAAAATGTCTGTATTCCTTACCTAATTATGAAAGAGATATTAAGTTTTATAATCTAATTTTGTCAAATCAGAAACACATTTGTCCTCATATCAGTCTGATATTTAGAAAGTTGTTTACAGAACAACTTTTGTGAAAAGTTTGTTATTTACTGTCACACCTTTGACAATATTTACAAAAGGTAAGTTATGAATCATCAAAAGTTCAAAAATATTGCTCGCAAAGCAACACCAGCTTTTTTGGCTGCTGCGACATTGACAATGGCCTCTGTTGGACCAGCCTTTGCTAATGAAAAAGTGCAAATTTTAGGGGCAGAATATGGTGGTAACGGTTGCCCTGAAGGATCTGCTAGTGTAAATGTCAGTCCAGATGGTCAAGAGTTAAGTATTCTCTTTGATCAATTTATAGCACTAGGAAATAATCCAGCACAGACACGCAAAAGCTGTAACTTAAGTATTCCCATTCAAGTACCCCAAGGCTTTCAAATTTCCCTCTATGATTCTGATTATCGGGGATATGTTGCTCCTGGAACAACTGGAAGACTAAGAGCAGAATACTTTTTTGCTGGTCAGCGTGGCTCTGTTTTTTCTAGGACATTTAGAGGCGAAACTGACTACAATGTTCAACATAAATTAGTGTCTGTGGGTGATGTCTGGTCAAGCTGTGGTGATAGTGTAAATATGCGGGTGAACGCGGCAATGATCGCTAATGGTCAAGGGATGGCGACTGTGGACTCCTTTGATCTTGCTCATCGTGGTTTGGTTTATCACATCAAATATCGCAGTTGTCGATAGAATATTTCTCTAAATAAATAGGGTTTGCTGAATAAACGCAAACCCCAAATAGTTTGAAGGTGGGGTGAAAATCCTACCTTTTTTGTTTTTGTGATTTGCAATACGAATTGACACTCTGCGTTCTAAAGGAGCGCAGATTCTTGATTCAACGTTTTCATATTCATTATTGCCAAAATTACCAAAAAAATAGTCGGCTTCAGCCGACTTTTGTTATGAGACTGGGAATTCATTCCCAGGCGGTTATTCATTTTCAAACAGTTATCTGCTATATAAAACCTAGACAAAACTAGACTTTACTTTCTACTTCAACGGGAGCATGGGAGCAGTTATCCCTCAGTAGACTTTCACGCCTTAGCCAGACGCGATTGTGTTCCAATTAAGTTTCTCAAAAAGACTACCACCA
>NZ_JAQMTI010000288.1:0-9354 GCF_028329225.1 Sphaerospermopsis kisseleviana CS-549
TCGCATTGGCAATAGTCTTAATTCAATACTTGATATCGCAGGATTATATATCAAGTGGGCGATTTTTTTAACTCACTTATGTCAATGCTTGTCAACATAAGTATAGTTTTGTCTATAAAATAGTCAGCTTAGGACTAGCTCTTTTTTTGCCTCACATATTTATAGTACCAAAGATTCTGTAACTTACAATACTGAATCAAGTTTTTGTTACAAAAATTTATAAATGAGGCGATCGTTGTTGCGGAAAATTAATAAAATTAAAGGCTGTAATCATTCCCTAGCAAGATGTTTAAGCCTTTAACTTGATAAATCCCTCTGAACATTTTGATCGGCAGAAAATGAGTATTTATGCTGGGTTCAGTGGGAAAACTGGCAATTGAGAACAGACAATAACAGACAATTTAGGTTCTGTTTAAATTCTGTCTACTTGTTGCCATCAACCTACCTCCATGAGAAAAAAGACTTTATTTTTCACATTTCTTTACATAAAATAATTAAAGTCCACAAAACTTAATGGATTATTTATGTATAAAAACTTGACAAAGCTAACTTATGAGAGTCTGCAACACAGCAAAAACTACTTTAGCTTGGGTCATAAACTCCTAAGTAAACAATTAAAAAATGTAGTTTACCCCACAGTAGGACGGGTGAAACCAGCATCTCCCAAGGCGATCGCCAAATTACAAAACAGGTTAAACCTGCTACTAGAAGCAGATTGGCAAGATAGCCAAAAAGGGATATATCCTGAAAGTGTGTTATTTGATAATCAGTGGGCAGACTTTTTTGTTAACTATCCACTGCTTTGGCTAGATTTACCCCAGGTATGGGAACGCATCACACAAGGTAGATATCAAGATTTCTCTTCAACAACAGATCAAGAAGGATACCCTAGTTATTATTTGCAAAACTTCCATCACCAAACCGATGGTTATTTAAGCGAATCCTCTGCCAACTTATATGATTTACAGGTAGAGCTTCTGTTTGGTGGTGCAGCTGATCCGATGAGACGACGTATTTTAGCACCCCTGAAACGTGGACTGCAAAAATTTCAGGGAATTTCTCAAAAACAAATCCGCATTTTAGATGTAGCTTGCGGCACGGGGCGAACTCTGAAGTTGATGAGATCAGCTATGCCTGAAGCATCTTTATTCGGTACAGATTTATCACCAGCTTATCTGCGGAAGGCTAATCAAATCTTATCTGAAAATCCCGGCGAATTGCCTCAGCTTTTGCAAGCAAATGCCGAAGAATTACCTTATCTAGATAATTATTTTCATGCTGTAACGTCTGTTTTCCTCTGCCATGAGTTACCAGCAGCAGTGCGTCAAACAGTGATTGAGCAATGCTTTCGAGTCACCAAACCAGGAGGAGTTTTTATTATCTGTGATTCAATTCAAATGAGTGATTCACCAGAATTTGCTGAGATGATGAATGGTTTCTCAAAAATGTTCCATGAACCATACTACAAACATTACACTACTGATGATTTAGTAGAACGGTTAGAGAAAGCCGGTTTTGAGAATATAGAGACACAAATTCACTTTTTGAGCAAATATTTTATTGCTTATAAACCAGCTTAAAGCAAAGCCGAAATACTCATTTTGTTCAGGATAATATTAGGAAAATAACTGCTAATAGTCCATCACACCAATTTGGGATTTGAGATTTTGAATTAATAGTAGAGGCAGAGTCACAAATCGTATTCACTACTCTTAATAGATGTGTGAACCTGCCTCTAAACTAATCGGCTGTTCCATGAATTTCCAACAATACTCAATATTCCAACTGGCTTGGTATCACACCAAATTTGACGGGTTCATCACAGCAAGAACAATCCTATTTTCACCGTGGTTTTCTCCCTTGCCTCTTCAACTTGTAGATACTATAAGGAACACAGAAGCGGTTGAAAAAGGGCGGATGAGTACCTATATGATGCACTAAGTCCGAATCTACGCCAGGTTTACCACAATTACCGGATGTTTTTAGGAAATACTCAACTGTTGATTATTTGTGCATTTGTGTAGTGCTGTAACTGTTTAAGTCTCTGCCAGAGAAGATAAAATCTGGAACGATGACTGAGTTATGTAGTGCTGTAACTGTTTATATCTCTGTCAAAGAAAATAAAATCTGGAACTTTGGATGAGCGATGTAGTGCTGTAACTGTCTATGTCTTTGTTCTATCACTTGTGTCAAGAACGATAAACACCCAGTCATTCCCTAACTTGATTGCTTTGCTGATAACGAATTCTCCTACAAGCAGTCTGAAGCTATGAGGGTTAAACAAAGGAATGGATATTGCTAAAAAATTCCATTGACTCTTTGCGTCCACTACCGCGATGGGGTGCTGGCTGTTCTGGTTGGTTGGGAGCGGGTTTAGAATTGTCCGCAAATAGCTTTTCTGAACCAAAATTAGCAATCAGCAAACAGGAAAGGCTAGTGAACTTTGCTTCGTAATTAAAAGCTAAGGAGCCGGATACCAGACTCGATACTAAAAGTGAAATTGCAGCACGCATAGTAGATGTCTATTTTAGAACTCTCTACTTCACTGATACTTAGCTTTGATCTAAAGATCCGGACAATTTGAAAAAAAGTATTGTATGTAACTGCAAAAAAATCAATTTGATACTTCGTCGATATATTCGACAAGTAGCCAGTTTCCAGATGAATTTGCTCGACCCCAAACTTTGAGCTTTTGATTTTGGCGCAAGACTTGCAATTGCTGATCTACAGATGATTCCAAAGTTACAATCTGCCAAGTCTTAGGTAATAATTCTGTTGGGTTTGTGATAGTAAATCTGTAATCTTGTTGCCCTAAGCAATTAAAAATTCCTATGAAACAATCAAGATGAGAATTATCAAACTGATCAACTGATAAACAAGGACAATTACCATCAAGAGGATAAGTTTCTGGGTGATTCAAATAATGAATTTGCCAGTTTAACCATTCTGGATGATAGATTGGTAAATTGAACAAGGGAACAATTGCTGTTGGTGATCGCTCGTCTGTCAATAAAGCTGTTTGCAGCATCCTTACTGGTAAATTTCTGGGCTGACAATTTAACTCACAACAGAGAGCAGCCGCCATCCCTGCGGCTTGACCAATACCCATAACTACAGGTTGTAGTCTAGTTGCTCCATTAGCAATGTGAGAGACAGAAATATTCTTCTCACACACCAGCAAACCATCCGTAGATTTGGGAACTAAACAACGGTAGGGAATAGTAAAAGGTGTTCCTGTCCAACGTCCACCCCAGCGAATAGACTTAGGTTGTAGTGAGAACTTAACACCCGGATAATGGTGATCATTGGCGTAGTTTCCAATAGCAACCGCATCATCAAACTTAGCTGCAACTCGACCGTCTCCAATGGGCAGAATATCTTGCTCAGAGACAGTAACAAGTCCCTCTAAGCGGCGACTTTCCCGAAAATAGGGATGAAGTGCAAAAGCTGGAGAGAGACTAGGAAAAACTCCTTCGGCTAAACCGTAGCGTCTACCAAGGTGAGTTTGAATATAATGGGCAAAGTTTTGACTATGCCAGAAACATTCTTGATCAAACTCACGTCTTGCTGTCTTTGACTCTAGCAAACGGTTGGCTTTTTGGCCGTAGTCATTGCCACAAATCGGCCAATTGATCATAAACCAATTGGCGGGCAATCGTCCATAGTTTAAAAATTTTTCTGGTCCATAATTATCCCAAGCACCTGTAAACAAAGATGGATCATAATTAGGCGCTCTGGTAATTTCTGGGGCGATAGATTCCCCAAAATCTTGCATGACTACTATCCATGTCGGTGATTGTACAGAGTATTTTGCAGTCAGATCATTAAAAGTTTCTGGGGCGCTAGGTTCTGCATACTCTGATTTGAGTTCCCATCCCCAACGGTGAGGAACATCTCCTAAAGCTAATACATCTCCTAATTCTGTACCATCAAGGATGACTTGGGCGTAAACTGTGAAATCTGCAAAGCGGATACCTGCAATACAATCTGCGTTGCGTAAAACTTCTAACGGTACTTTCCCGGAAATCCATTGCAGATTCGGTAATTCTCTCACCCAGTCTGCAAAAATTTCTGCACCTATATGGGGTTGATAACTAAAAAAACTCACCCAACTATTATCTAGACCTCCGGGTTGTCTTTTGCGTAATTCTTTAAGAAATGATCCCCATAAACCAGTTTGAAAAGATTTTAATTCATTACCATCGGGAGCAGATACGCCAGCAGATGTTAACATTCCACCTAACCAGGAAAACTCACTGACAAGAATAGTTTTAGCACCTCTCCGCGCTGCTTGAATAGCGGCCGCAGTTCCACCTGTTCCCCCACCGACTACTAAGACATCAGTTGTATAAATTTCATTCATTATGATTTTAGTGTTTACGAGATATAGATCCCGGACTTCTTGAAGAAGTCGGGGATCTGAGTATTTGTGATGTAACATTTATTTGACAGGTTTATTTTACAGCAAAATTGCTCTTGTTTTAAAAATGCTAGATTGGCATAAAAATTTACAAAATTACACATCAATATGAATAACATTTTACCCATTGGTGCTATTCTCCGAGAACGTTATCAAATCCTAGAAATTTTATCTACTAAAACCGGATTTGGTATTACCTATAAAGTTAGAGATCGCAATCATCCCAATCAAAGAATTTTAGTTATCAAACAACTGAAAAAACCCACAGCTGAAAAATTGAAAATTGAACATTTACCAGATGCTTCCAGTGCATATCAAAATTCTTCCTGTGCATTACCACAACAAACAGGTGCTAATTTAACTTGTACCGTTGATATTTTCAAGGTGTTTAATAAATAGGGGGAAATAGTATCTTCCATGAGACGGGATACAATTTTTTATCAATTATTCAAACAATTTCCCAGTTTAATATTTGAACTGGTAGACGAGAAACCACCCACAGCATCAGAATATCAATTTGATTCTATTGAAGTCAAAGAAACAGCATTTAGAATTGATGGAGTATTTTTACCTCCAGATCATGCTAATCCCAAAATAGCATTTTTCGCCGAAGTGCAATTTCAAGATGATCAAGATTTGTATCATCGGTTCTTTACTGAACTAATGATATTTCTCTATCGTCATCAAGTGAGGTATGATAACTGGTACAGAAAATAGTTGTGGAAATTAAAAGTTTTGTTAGCAAATCGCTGATGTATGATTTTCATAACGCCTTGGGACAATATATTGTATATCGGAATCTCATTCAACTTACAGCACCAGAATATAAACTCTATTTAGCTATTGATGATGTTGTCTATGAGAAATTTTTTCAACGCAAATCTGTACAAGCTGTAATTCAGGAAAATCATCTGCTGTTAATAGTTGTTAATACAGAAAAGGAGGAAATTCAAAAATGGATAAACTAGAACAATACCGGAATATTATCAAAAAAATATTGACTGAATATTACGAAATAAGCAATACTCGAATTTCAAAAAATAGTGAATTTGAAGTTAGTGAACGTTTAGCATTTGATGAAACTAGAGATCAATATATTTGGTTTCGTTTTGGTTGGGAAGATAAAAAACAAATACAGCATATCATCATTTATTTTACCATAAAAAACGGCAAAGTCTGGGTAGAAGAAGATGCTACAGATTTATGTATAGTTGATGATTTACTATCAGCAGGAATACCGCAAAATGATATTGTTTTGGGTTTTCATCATCCCAGTAAAAGAGTTTTCACAGAGTTTGCGATCGCTTGAAATAATGATAATATTGTAGGGGTTTAGCAATGCTAAATCCTTATTTTTATGTTATCTTAGTTTAAAAATCAAAATTATCTGGGTTTGCGTCAGGAATTATGCTAAAATATTTTTTATTATGACCTTTAATTACTTAAATCAATGAATGAACTATTATCTCGAATCACACAAATACCCGCTCAATGTGGAGGTCGTCCTTGCATTCGGGGAATGAGAATTAGAGTTAGCGACATTTTAGAAATGTTAGCAGAAAATGTCAGTGTCAATGAAATTTTAGAAGACTTTCCTGATTTAGAACTAGAAGATATTCAGGCTTGTTTAATATTTGCTGCAAGACGCACTGATTTTGTGAGATTAACAGCATGAAAATTTGAATTGATGCACAGTTACCTCCAACATTAGCAGATTGGATTACAAATACTTTTGCTATCGAAGCATTTTCATTAAAAGAAATTGGTTTGCGTGATGCTAAAGATATTGACATTTTTGAAGCTGCCAAAATAGCTAATGTGATCATTATGACAAAAGACATTAGAAGTATTCTTAAAATAGCAGGTTCTCCTATTGGTGCTGATGATGTACTCATTGCAGCAACCGCATTAAGTCATCATCATATTGTTGTCACTTCCAATGTTAGAGAATTTCAAAGAGTACCTAATTTACAAATAGAGAATTGGCGGGTTTGTCAATAAAAGTATCTAAAATCTAATTAAAATGTAGGAGGTTAGCAATGCTAAACCCCTACATTTAGGGTTGAATGAAGATAGTAAAAATATTGATTTATCGAAATAACAAAAAAGAGCGATCGCCTTATTGAATAATCTCAGTATATTACCAACATTATAGATTTTATGGTACATGAGAATAATGAGCATAAAATACATAAAGTACCATAATCAAGAGTTTAATGATTATAATCGCTTTTTTATCCTTATACGTCGCCTTTAACCTGGGTGCAAACGACGTAGCAAACGCAATGGGAACATCCGTAGGATCAAAAGCTGTCACCCTGACACAAGCCATCATCATCGCCGGCATCTTAGAATTTACAGGTGCAGTATTATTCGGACATGGTGTAACAGAAACACTAGGAACAAAAATAGCTAACCCCGACTTATTCATCACCACACCCCAAACCCTAGTATTAGGGATGATAACAGTCCTCATATCAGCAGGGGTATGGCTACAAATAGCCACCTCACTCGGTTTACCCATTTCCTCATCTCATGCAGTCGTCGGTGCGATCGCTGGTTTTACCTGGGTAGCATTAGGAAAAAACGCTATAGATTGGTCATCTATTGGTTTAATTACCATTGGTTGGATATTAACACCAGTCATCAGCGCCACAATCGCAGCTTTTTTTTACAGTCTTATTCAAAAATGGATCTTATCCCAACCTGATTCCCGCTTACAACTACAAGAATGGATTCCCTGGTTAAGTGCAATTTTACTAAGTATATTTGGTGTAATAGTTCTCCCCACCTTAACCCAACCACTGACAAACTTTTTAAGTGAGAAAATCGGTTTAAACATCCCCTCCCACGACATCCCCATATTTACTGGTGCAATAGGCGTAATAGGACTTACATTATATAGTTGGAAAAAACTTAACTCCCCAATCACCAATCACCAATCACCAATCACCAACCCCATTGAACAACTATTTGCACGCTTCCAGCTATTAAGTGCTTGCTTCGTCGCTTTCGCACATGGTGCAAACGATGTCGGAAATGCGATCGCACCTTTAGCAGTAATTTTCTACATCAACCAGACAAATACCGTCCCCAACAATGGGATAATTATCCCTATCTGGATTATGATCTTTGGAGGTGCGGGAATTGTTGCAGGTTTAGCAATTTGGGGTAAAAAAGTCATCGCTACCATCGGCGAAAATATCATCTCTCTACAACCCAGTAGCGGATTTTGTGCCGAAATCGCCACCGCCACCACCATCTTACTAGCTTCTCGGTTAGGTTTACCTGTATCCACTTCTCATGCGCTTGTTGGTGGTGTAGTGGGTATTGGACTTGTACAAAACCTCAAATCAATTAAATTTCAAACCCTCCAGGGGATCGCCGCAGCCTGGGTAATTACAGTCCCCATCAGTGCTGTAATCAGCGCCATAATCTTCAGTATTATCCGGATTATCTGAAAATGCAACTGAAATTTGTGAAGATTCTTGCTTAATGCTTATTATTTGAATGCAATACATTCTCGACTGCAAAAATTAAGTAAGATTACTGTTTTTTTTGCAAAAAACTTTCGGTGATGTACTGCCACAGCAAATGCAAATCATGGACAATTGAAAACTGCCATCTTATGCAATTATCTATAAATAGTATATTTTTGCATAATTGTGGGCAATTTATTAAAATATTGAATAGGAGATAAAAAATCTTCTACTTTTCTCAGAACAATTCCCAGAACAATATTTTAATTTCTCAAAGCAACGGAAACTGTCACGCAATTTACACTTCGCACAAATTTTGGTTTTTAACAACCTACCAATCTGCAAGGCTGTGAAACATTTATCAGTGAACAGTAAACCGTGAACCGTGAACAGACTGACAACTGATAACTGATAACTGATAACTGATTTATCGTCAAGGTGTTAGAGGTTAGAAACTAATGGGGCGATTTGAAAAGCGACCAGAAAACTCACGAAACAGAAGCGACTTATCCAGAGCCGCAGAAAATGCCCTTTGGGATGTAGTTGAAGACTTAGAACAACTCCAACAGAATGTTATTAGAACTTTACAAGACGATGTAAAGCGGCTCGAAACTGAAAAAAACCGTTTAGCTAATGACATTCAACGATTAATAGAAGAAAAAGAAAAATTACAGCAAGCTCGACAAATTACTGAACAGCAAGTTTTGATTCGTCAGTTGGCGGAAGTTTTGGCAAAACATATATCTTCCCAACTGCAATCTTCACTCAAAAGTTTAGCTGATCAATCAATAACCGGAGAATCTTCCCATCAGTCCACCTTCAGATCGGCTGAAGTCAATTCTACAGTAGCTAGTCAGATAAGTGAAAATGTCAGTCAGATGTTGAACAATCTGGATGATACCGTCACAATTGCTTTTAGCTCCATCCAAAAAGAATTAACAAATTATCAAAGTCATCTTTCCCAGCAGTTGTTACGAATGTACGATCAACAGCAGCAAGGGGAAGAAATCTTAGCAGAATTTGTCAAGCGTTTACGAGAGGAACTAGAGAACATCAAAGATGCAAATTCTCTGAAAAGTTTGACAGGAGGAGCGCCAACAGTATTGCAACTGTCCGAACCCTACAAAAATGGTTTCTCGGAAAATTCTTCAGAGAGAATAGTTGCTGAACGAGTTTCTTTATTAACTCAAGAGCTACCAAAAAGCGAAAATTCATCCTCAGATGCTGTGGTTGCATTACCACCACCTCCAGAACATCCACCAGAACCAGTTTCTGTGCTTGTTCCTGAGTCTTTAACCTCAGAAACACCAGAAACCCCAACTTCAGAACATCCACCAGAACCAGTTTCTGTGCTTGTTCCTGAGTCTTTAACCTCAGAAACACCAGAAACCCCAACTTCAGAACATCCACCAGAACCAGTTTCTGTGCTTGTTCCTGAGTCTTTAACCTCAGAAA
>NZ_JAQMTI010000289.1:0-1486 GCF_028329225.1 Sphaerospermopsis kisseleviana CS-549
ATTTTGTCTCGGTTCAGTGGTGGGCTTCGTTTGCCTCACCTCATTTAATATAGCTGACCTCTCTGGGAATGTCAACTACTTTTTCAAAAATTTTTTAGACTTTTTGGTAAATGGGTTGAAAGCTTTACTGGAACAGGGTTTTGCAAATCAGATTAATTGCAGTCTCCAGAAGTGGTTAGTTTCTATGGGACTGCCAATGTTTGACACTCTGCGTCCTAAAGGAGCGCAGATTCTTGATTCAACGAGTCCACTTAGACTAGATCCCTTGCAGTTTCTAACAAGCGAGGTGGTTCTCTCCTCAAGCGTTACTTAGGGAATGCCCTTCCCTAGTTGGATGATTCCCAATTTGTTTGAGTTTAAATTCTGTGTCGTGTTTCGACTACTTCGACTACTTCGACTACTTCGACTACTTCGACTGCGCCTTTCGACACCGCCCTTCGACACCGCTCAGGACAGGCTCGGTACAAGTACGCTTAACACAAGTTTAGCCCCCATGTAGACGCGAAGCGGCTTCCCGAAGGATAGATTTTACCTATTCCTGGGTAGGAACTAGAACTATGGAATAGAACCCACCAATCTTCAATTGTCAAGGTACAGATTGCCGTTAGGCAGTTAGGTTTTTATACAGGTTGATTACCATGCCTGTTGAAAAACAATATATCATGACTGCCCCACGCATGGGCAATCTGTTCGCCTACATCCACCGCCTCAAGTACGATCAAGTATTTCCACCAAGTTCCGATACTTTATCAGGCGTGGTTTTGGCTCACTCGATTTTCTTATAAGTTGCAGAAAAATTTATAGTAGTGCGCTGTCAGGAACGGGCAGGATGCCCATCCCACAAGATGGGGGAATATATAGTAACAGCCTACTTGGTGCAACACTCAGCCATATTTGCTGTTTGGGTCGCTGCTTGTGAATCGAATTGGCTAAAATCAAAATGTTTAACCTATTTCTATTTACTGTCAGGTTTTGGCTACTTTATCTTGTCCTCGTTGTCATCAACTTATTGATAGTCAGGCTATCACTTGTCCTCATTGCCGAATAACTCTAAAAGCTTTTGGACATCCGGGTATTCCTTTGCATCGTGCTGTTGGCAATGACTATCTTTGTGAAACCTGTGTTTATCATCAGGATGATAGCTGTAATTTTCCCAAACGCCCTTATGCTCAAGATTGTACTCTTTACCAAAATTGGCAAGAGAGTCAGTTAGAACTGGAAAGGCAGACTAATAAAAGCTGGCTTCAACGAAATCAGGGTCTAGTGCTGCTCATAGCTATATTATTTGTCTGTTTGTTAATTTCTCTGACAACCTAAGTAATATAGTTAGGACATACGCACAAGTCAGGGTTAGTAGCTAGTTACTGTTTTCTTAACCAATACTAACAAATACTCACATTTACTGAAAATTTCCTGTCATCTTTTGCTTTGTGACAGAATTACAGTAAAATCACTGTATGCTACTAGGATTCAAAACCCAACTCAA
>NZ_JAQMTI010000290.1:0-3616 GCF_028329225.1 Sphaerospermopsis kisseleviana CS-549
AAATCATCTTCTCTTGGTAACAAAAAGACCATTGTGCTGATAAAATCTTCCTTGTCTACTTTCCCTCCTTGTCTTCCAGGTCCTGCCTCAACAGATAATATTAAAAACCTACCCCTGTGAGAGGCAGGGGAGGCAGGGGAAGATGAATAAACCAATGCCCAATGCCCAATGCCCAATGCCCAATGCCCAATGCCCCATGCCCAATGCCCCATGACTAATGGCCAAAAAACTTTTTCTTGGGATGAAAAGGAATATTGAGAGAGTTATGAAAATCTTCTTGAACTTTATGAGTTAAACGACGAGAGACTTGACGGACAATTTGATGCAGTAGGCGATCGCCTGTAGACTGAATCAAAGCATGGGGTAAACGCTGAATAAATCTGGGAAAATGCAGATCAACAATCAACTCTAACTGCCATTCTACCCTAGTCATCCCCGGCAAACTTGCTACTAATTCCAAAGACGCATTATAGTCTACATCATAACCAGGGGCTTGGTAGTTAGGGATAGGAATTGTACGGATGTGGTATTTACGTTCCTGTGGTGCTAACAATTCCAAACCTATTTTTGGTTCTACCTCATAACCAAAAGCACCAAAGCGCCCAATGACCAAAGCATAACCATTTTTACCCAAAGGTTCAACCCTCATAGGTTCAGCGCAACGCACAAACCATGAAGAATGGGAATTGAGATATTCAGCAACCTGTTCTTGAGAAGCATACATTTCCATGCAGTCTTGATGACGGCTATGGAATTTACTAGGACCTGCATGAGTGTCTTTGGCTGGTGTTTCATCTGAGGTTACGCTTAAACCCACTGGTAAAACTGATTCAGTTATTTCCAAGGTTTGAAATTCCCAGTTGTTTGCTACCATAAATGCGTTTTCTGTATACTTAAAAAGTTTGTCTATACCAATGATTCCCAATCAGGGAGAGTTTGTTCACACAAAAATACAAATTTCATCAAAACATCAAAAAGTCTGTTATCACCTCCATAGAATCACTACAATTAAGAACGAAAACAGCACATATTAGTTTCTCAGGATAGCGTAAATCATGAAAGCATTTGTAGCAGGTGCAACAGGTGAAACCGGTCGCCGCATTGTACAAGAGTTAGTAGCCAGAAATATTCCCGTTCGTGCTTTGGTACGGGATCACCAAAAAGCTAAAGCTATCCTATCTCCTGAAGTTGAGTTAGTTGTGGGGGATGTGTTATCACCAGAAACCCTAACTGCTGCCATAGGTGATAGTACGGTAGTCCTGTGCGCTACTGGTGCAAGACCCAGTTTTGATCCTACAGGACCCTATCAAGTAGATTTTCAAGGTACGAAAAACTTAGTTGATGTAGCAAAAGCCAAGCAAATTGAGCATTTTATCCTGGTTTCTTCTTTGTGTGTTTCCCAGTTTTTTCATCCGCTAAACTTGTTTTGGTTAATTTTAGCCTGGAAAAAACAAGCTGAGGAATACATACAGAAAAGTGGACTCACTTATACAATTGTCAGACCTGGAGGGCTGAAAAACGAAGATAACACCGATGGGATAGTTATGCAAGGCGCTGATACTTTATTTGATGGTAGCATCCCCCGGCAAAAAGTGGCTCAGGTTTGTGTCGAGTCTTTGTTTGAAAATGCTGCACGTAATAAAATTGTCGAGATTGTCGCTAAACCTGAAGTTACCCCTAAAAGCTTCCAGGAATTATTTCAAGGAGTTGTGAATAGGTAATTAGTAATGGGTAGAACATAATAATTGAATCGAATTATAACCCATGCCCAATGCCCCATGCCCCATGCCCAATGCAAATGACTATTAAATTCAAAGGTGTAGAAAAATTAATTGGTCCGATTGCATCACTTCTGGCTTTTGTGTATCTTTTTCAATGGTACATTTTTGGCGATTTGCAATCAAAAATAGATCCCATATTTGAGCGAAAAAATCCGCCTTTGGTGATGAAAGACGGAGATCCTTACATCCGTGCTTTGATGCGGACGATTTCTTTTAGTGAGTCTAACACTCCACGTCCTTATTCTGTGTTATATGGTGGTAAACAGGTGAATGATTTGAGTCGTCATCCACAGATATGTGTAACCATTGTCAATGGTCCAAATAAAGGAAATTGTTCTACTGCTGCGGGTAGATATCAAATTATTAATACTACTTGGTATGACATTGCACCCCGTTATCATCCTCATCCCCCAGGGTTGAGATTTTGGCATAGTTATAGTTTTGACGCTGAATATCAAGATGTAGTAGTTTATCGTTGGTTGAATGATTCTAAAGTTTGGGGAATTGATATTTCTCAACAGTTACGTAATGGCAAATTAAATGATGTTTTACGGCGACTTTCTCCCACGTGGACAAGTTTAGGATATGGGATAGAAACTAATTCTAATACTCGTTTTTTGCCTCAAGTTTATCAAAAGGTTTTACAAGAAGAATTAGCACTGGCTAATAAACCAACAGTGAATAATCCTCAAGCATTACCAGCGCCACCATCATCAAATTCTTTGCCAGATTCACAACAAATTAGATGATGTTAGATTTTAAAATTGTTTTAAATTGTATTAAAATTGTATTAAAATTGTAGTTTAGTTTTCTAACAAAAATTTTCCCAGATGATCCACAAAATCCCGTGTATTTTCTAAGTGAATATTATGTCCAGCTTTGGGAATGACTTGCAGTTGAGTTACTAATGAATTTCTGTAATACATTGCTGTATTAATATGGACAAATTTTTCATCATATTCACCTACTAATAAAAGTAAAGGAATTTGATTTGCTTCTAGTTTGTCCCACAAAGAAGGTTGGTATCCATTACCCATAAATTGCAAAGATTTGGCAAGTGCTAAAGGATTATTTTCTAACCTACTTTCTATCATCTTTTGATATACTGGATGATTTTTGATATTACCAAAAATTGGCTGATTATACCAATTGTGTAAAAAAACCTGAAATTCCGATTTATCAATCATCCTAATTAATTTTCGGGTAATTTGATAATCACCTTTAATCCTGGATAATCTTTCTGCATCTGTTGGTAAACCAGGAGAAGCAGATTCTAATACAACTTTGATAAATCTTTCTGGAAAATGTAAAGTGAGATATAATCCTAATCTTCCTCCCATTGAATAACCAACTAAAAAACATTGTGCTATTTTTAATTCATCTAATAAGTTGATGATAGCTTGGGCGGTATTTTCTATTTTATAACATTCATCACCGCATAAAACTTTTGTTTTACCATGTCCTGGCAAATCCAGGGTAAGATAAGAAAAATCATCACCTAATAGTTGAATCGCTTCATCAAATTCATAAATATTTCCCATAAACCCGTGCAAAAACAGAATTACTGGTTTAAGAGAGTTTTTATTAAAGGAATAGTGAAAATGATAGTTTTTATTCAATGGGGTTATTTGTGGAGTTTGCATTGATTTTAAGTATGTCATTTCCCAGAAAGTTTACCATGATGACAAACCTATTTAGGGGTTGCTGAGAAAGTCTTTCCGTGAGGGCATAGGAGTCAGGAGTCAGGAGTCAGGAGTCAGGAGTCAGGAGGAGATTTGAAAATTTCTTTGCCATCTCTTGAAATCCCAAAAAATGCACACTTTTTCCGGTATACC
>NZ_JAQMTI010000291.1:0-4666 GCF_028329225.1 Sphaerospermopsis kisseleviana CS-549
AAATCAGTGCAGGATTTTTCAGGGGCATACTCCTAAAAGCGTGCATTTTCCGGGTGAAATTTCAAAGAATTGGTTACTAACAGATCACCCAAACTCTTGCCTATTCCCTATTCCCTATTCCCTGCCTTAACGAAGAGACTTGTTCAGCAAACCCTATTTAGTTTCAATCACAAAAATATAGTCAAACATAGTCAATTACCAATTACCCATTACCCAAAGTCATTACACATAAAAACAAAGCCTCAGTCCATTCAACCACAGCACCGTAAGTATCTCCAGTGTGTCCACCCAGCTTATAGTTAAACCAACAAGGGACTAAAAGAGCGATCGCACTACCCGCCAACACCATAAATACAGATAACAATAGATTTTGGGAATTAACAACCCAAACTAAAATACTCAAACCCAACAATAAAAACCAACTCGGTAAAATATCTGCATAAGAACGAATTGCCTGTTTATGAAATGCACCTTTACCAGTAGGTTTCAGATAGGGATATCGCAAAATCGCTACTTGTTGTCCCCAACGTCCCCAACCACAGGCCGCCATTAAGATTAAATAACGGTTTTCCGAAATATCCATTAAAGCTGCGGTTTTCAACAACAAAATAGCGATCGCTACCATTGCCCCAAAAGCACCAGTAGCACTATCAGCCATTACCTGTAACCTCTTTTCAGGATCACCTACTGCTAAACCATCAGCAGTATCCATTGCACCATCTAAATGTAAACCACCCGTAATTGCGATCCAGGTAACAACCACCAAAGCAGTCCGAGTTAATACGGGGATATGTAAGTAATTAAAAATGAAATCTAATAAACCTAACATTCCCCCGATCATCAAACCCACAACCGGAGCAAAAACAGCAACATTGCTAAAATCCAAGCCTGGGATATAGGGTAAGGGAATAGAAGTGTAAAATATAATAGATGCTATTACTTGTAATAATTTATCTTGACAAACTTGCCATAGTTGAAGAATATATACCATAGCGAAAACTCAACTTCAGAGGAGAATAGAAACTGACTGTAAAAAGTTAGAGGAAATTGAGTAGTTTCCATAGACGATCGCTATGTAAAGTTGATATTTTGGAAATATAGGGTTTTGTCCAGTGAAAAAGCTAGGCATTGACTTTTCATCTGTGTTGTCACTCACCTTCCCTCAATCGCTAATACTCTATGAGTTATCATCTACCCAATATCAAAATACCAGCCCCGTGTATTGTCAACACCGGCGTAATTGTAAATAAACTCGACATCCGCAGACTCTTAACAGATTTAGGTCGAGTTCACTACATCTACAGCCAAGAGAACAAGCTACTGAGCGAAGGTGATGGGGATGTGATGGAAGTATTTGCCCATCCGCAAAGGTCTACAATAGTTGCTAACAACGCTCTGTATCTGAATATAGATAGTTTTGACTATCTAGAACTACAACAATCACCTGAACAAGAAACATACTTTGATTTATTCCAAGAAGAGTTTTGTTTGCGTCTGATTCCACTCTCTACACCTTTACAAGAAAGATGCGATCGCCAATTTAACGCCGGTGCAATAGAAGCAATGATGGATCAGGTGTTATCCGCTCGATGGGATGCGGAAATTGATGACGATTGCTCTGATTGTTTCTAACTCCGAAATATAATATACCCACAGCAAGGATACTATATAGCAGGGTCTCACCCCCAATTTTTGGAAGATGGGGAGATGGGGAGATAGGGAAGTTAATAACCCAATCACCAATTACCAATTACCAATTACCAATTACCAATTACCCATTACCCATTACCCATTACCCATTACCAATGTCCAAATTCTCTTTTCAACTCCTAGCTACCTGTAGTCAAACCAAAGCCAGAGTCGGTGTGTTTTCTACCCCTCATGGTATTGTGGAAACTCCCAGATTTATGCCTGTGGGAACATTGGCAACTGTGAAAACTATTACCCCTGCTCAACTCAAGGATACAGGGGCGCAAATGGTACTTTCTAATACCTATCATTTGCACCTGCAACCAGGAGAAAATATTGTTGCCGGTGGTGGTGGACTGCATAAGTTCATGGGCTGGAATAGTCCGATGCTCACAGACTCTGGCGGTTTTCAGGTTTTCAGTCTCAGCGAAATGCGAAAAATTACAGAAGAAGGTGTAACTTTTCGTTCGCCCCATGATGGAAAAATTATTAAACTAACGCCAGAACGTTCCATAGAAATACAGAATACTCTGGGTGCTGATGTGATCATGGCGTTTGATGAATGTCCACCCTATCCCGCTACCCGTCAAGAGGTGGAAGCAGCGACGGATCGGACTTATCGCTGGTTAGAACGGTGCATAGCAGCACATCAAAGAACTGATCAAGCTTTGTTTCCCATTGTTCAAGGTGGTGTATATTTAGATTTACGCGCCCGTGCTGCCTCAGAGTTGGCTAAGTTGGATATGCCTGGTTTTGCTATTGGTGGGGTGAGTGTGGGTGAACCACCGGAGTTAATGGCACAGATAGTTAAAGCGACAACACCTTTGTTACCAGCAAATAAACCCCGGTATTTGATGGGTGTGGGAACTTATAAAGAAATGGCTATTGCGATCGCTTCTGGTATAGATTTATTTGATTGTGTGATTCCTACCCGATGGGCGCGACATGGAACAGCGATAGTTAACGGTGAAAGATGGAATCTGAAAAATGCCAAGTTTCGTGAAGATTTTACACCATTAGATGAAAATTGCCCTTGTTATGCTTGCACAAATTTCACCCGTGCTTATATTTCCCATTTAGTGCGATCGCAAGAAATCTTAGCTTATACATTATTAAGTATTCACAACATCACTGAACTGATCCGCTTCACCCAAAAAATTAGAGAATCAATTTTAAGCGATCGCTTTGTTGAAGACTTCGGACACTGGTTGAAAGATGACGGGGAAGAAGTGACAGGTGACAGGTGACAGGAGGCAGGGGAGCAGAGGAGGCAGGGGAAGCAGGGGAAGCAGGGGAAGATTAATAACCCAATCACCAATCACCAATCACCAATTCCCAATTCCTAATTCCCAATTCCCAAACCATGTTAATATACTCCTCAAATATGAAAGCTGTGTTGGATTATTAGGTGGATAGAAAAAAACATGGAAGCAGCACTTTTATTAGCAAAACTGCCCGAAGCGTACCAAATTTTTGATCCTTTGGTAGATGTACTCCCAGTTATTCCTGTATTCTTCCTGTTGCTTGCTTTTGTTTGGCAAGCTGCTGTTGGTTTCAGGTAAATTAATCTGGTTTCAATTTTTTGGACAGGGATTATACACCTGTCCTATTTTTTCAAGATTTATTTTTAATAAAATTTGTATTTTTTAATGTTTTGCAATAAATTCACCCAATTAAGTAAAATACTGTAGCAACCACTAACTAAAAATTAACAAAAATTTACCACTCACACAGGAAACAACTATGGGAAATATTAAGTTTGTCAACGAGAATAAAGAAGTAATTGCGGCTGATGGTGCAAACCTGCGGCTCAAAGCAATGGAAAATGGGATTGATATTTATAAATTTTGGGGAAAAATGACCAATTGCGGTGGTTATGGACAATGTGCCACCTGTATTGTGGAAGTAGTAGAAGGGCTGGAAAACCTCTCACCCCGTACTGATGTAGAAAAGCGGAAATTTAAGAACAAACCAGATAACTATCGTCTTGCGTGCCAAACCCTAGTTAACGGACCTGTTAGCGTAGTTACTAAACCTTAACGAAGGCAGCAGGCAGGAGGCAGGAGGCAGGAAGAGGCCTATTGTACGGGGGGTGAATGTGATATATTAGTCTTGAGTTCAAGAAGCGTAGATCCTTTGAAAGTGGTGAAAGTCCTGATCTGAGAGTGCGGAGAGTTAGAATTAACCTAACCATAGCTCCTGTGTGGCAGGAAATCCTATAAATTAGACGAAATAAAACATTTTCAAGAGTAGCTAATCAAATCAGAACTGAAAAAAGGTAAAATTAGTTCGGAAATCTATCTCAGATTAGAAACCGAATAGTGCGGCTTGTAGTTAGCCCTGTAAGGTGTAAGACCTTACCAAGCTAGAAATATTGGACTATATTTTTAGTAACTATGATGCTATTCTAAAATTGTTGACTGAAAATCAATTTAGAGAGAGGCTATCTTGCCATGCAAGTTAATGACCTGGGCTTTGTAGCAAGCATCTTATTTGTGCTTGTTCCTGCCGTATTTTTAATAATTCTTTACATCCAAACTGCCAGCCGCGAAGGTGGTAAAAACTAACAGTTTGGTAATTGGTAATTGGTAATTGGTAATTGGTAATTGGTAATTGAGATAGTCCTAAGCTGACTATTTTATAGATAAAACTGTACTTATGTTGACAAGCATTGACATAAGTGAGTTAAGAAAATCACCCACTTGATATATAATCCTACGATATCAAGTATTGAATTAAGACTATTGCCAACGCGAAAACCAAGCAATGATAGCCGTAGTCTTTCTTGTAAATCTTAACTTGAGAAATATCGCGTCTGGCTAAGGCGTGCAAGTCTACTGAGGGATAACTGCTCCCATGCTCCCGTTGAAGTAGAAAGTAAAGTCTAGCTTTGTCTAGGTTTTACATAGCAGAAAGAAAGCAAAAGGCAAGAGAAAAAAGAATTGAAGAATAAAGAATTAATTTTTCTTCCCCTGCT
>NZ_JAQMTI010000025.1:0-3010 GCF_028329225.1 Sphaerospermopsis kisseleviana CS-549
AAATCTGAACGTTAAAAGCACAGGTTCATTAACTTGTAAAAGAGAAGATTTAGCTAGGGGTGTAGAACCTGATTCTAGTTTCTATATTCAAAATGAACCAATCATGAGAAATAAAACCAGTTTAGATTTAACCCAAGATCCCCCACCTGATTTAGTTATCGAAGTTGATTATGCTAGTTCTTCTATTGATAAGTTACCAATTTATTTAGCTTTAGGTGTTCCTGAAGTTTGGCGTTATGATGAACCGGTAATGCAAATTTATAGTTTAGCTGATGGTAAATATATTCCTGGTAATAGTTCACCAACCTTTGCTAATTTATCTTTAAATACAGAAGTGCCTCAGTTTTTAGCTTCTAGCTTAGAAATAGGTGAAATGGCAATGATTAGGAATTTTAGAAGTTGGATAAAAACGCAAATATCAGAGAATGTCTGAATCAGGATATCCGGGATTTAAGGATTTACAGGATAATTCGTAATTATTTTGTCTGAGTCAGGATGTCCAGGATTTGAGGATTTAGAGGATTTATAGGATGGTTATTGATAAATTGTCTGTGAATATTTAGATTTTATAAAATAAGACTACACCAAATAGTAAAAACATCAAATACAGAGTATAATTAAAATATAAAAGTTTGATATTGAGGATATTCAAAAATGTATCAAACAGATCCGCCCTTAGCGGCCAAAGAAACATTACCCACAATGTATGATCTGCCTAGCGAAGATCCAGAGGAGAAAGGTTTGCCAGATCAATTTCATTTATTGCAACCACAATTATTAGCAGATACATTTCTTCCTCCTCATTATAAACAAGAGGAACTTTTTACAGGAAGTGACATAAATCTGTATTTTGATTCTCGTCATCCATTGTGGTATAAACGCCCAGATTGGTTTGCGGTTGTGGGTGTTCCTTATTTGTATGAAAAAAAAGATTTGCGCTTAAGTTATGTAGTATGGCAAGAATCTGTTAATCCTTATATTGTGGTAGAGTTGTTATCACCAGGAACAGAAAAAGAAGATTTAGGTCAAATGTTGCGAGATGTGGAAAAACCACCTGGTAAATGGGAAGTTTATGAAAAGATTTTAAGAATACCTTATTATGCGATATTTGATCGTTATCAATCAGAATTTAGGATGTTTGAATTAAGGGGCGATCGCTATATTGAAACTTTGCGTTCTACACCTTCAGATCCTAATTCTCGTTTTTGGATTCCTGGGTTAGAATTAGGTTTAGGAATTTGGCAAGGGAGTTATAAAAATGTACAAATGCCCTGGTTACGATGGTATGATCAAAATGGTAATTGGGTGTTAACTCCCGCAGAACAGGAAAGAGAAAAAGCAGAACAAGAAAGACAGCGTGCAAACCAAGAAAGACAACGTGCAGAACAGGAAAGACAGAAAAAAGAAAAATTAATTGCCCAACTGCGTGCTTTAGGTGTAGAACCTGATATAGATTAAAATTCAGATCCCCGACTTCTGCGATTAATTATAATTTTTTAGAAAATATGAAATTAAGAAGTCCGGGATCTTTAACATCTGATATATTATTTTTTTCCTACTTCCTTTTCTTCTCCTAAACGAGTAAAACGAATTTCTATTCTTCTTCTTGTTTGATCATCTTGTTTATTTTTCACAGGTGCAATTTCTGCTAATTGTCCATTTGGTAATATTAATTGTGCAGCAGAATAAGCACGAAATGATAAACCTTTTAATCTACCTTGTTTGTTTTGAATATCACGCAATATTTTCACAACTGATAACGCACGCATTAAACCTAAATCAGCATTAGAACCTGATTGAAGTTTTGTAACTGGAAATGTGCCACTAACTACTTTTTCTAAATTGACATCTAAATTACTATTTGCTTTACCATTAGGTGTAGCATCTGTATGTCCAATTATTTCCACAACGTTAATACCATATTTGTTGCTGGTACTTTCTATTGCTGGTACTATTTCTCTGAAAATATAGCTTAACATTTGAGGAGGTATTTCTGCACTACCTAACGCAAATCTATAATCACCTTGATCTTTGATAACTATGATTGGTGGTGCATCTGTGAGGCGTTTTTGATTATCTAACTCTCGTTTCAATTCCTCTACTTCTCTTTCTAAATCTTTAACTTTCAAAGGTAAATTGACTGAATTTTTATCAGGTTTATTTTGAACATTAGTTATTTGTGATATGATAATAGTGAGAAATAAAAATAACACTAAGATCATAAACGCATTGGACATTAAATCAGTAAATGCTTGCCAAACGTTTAACTCTTCATTGTATTCAGTGTAGCGTGAACGACGTGCCATAATTTCATGCTTTTACATTACAAAACAATATTGATAAACTTATTTGGTTTAAATTCATGATTCAGGTGTCTTTATTACCTGTCTGAGTTGGTTGATAGAAACTTTAGTATCCTGTAAACTTTTATTACATTCTTGAATATTTTTAATGATTATCTCTAAACCTTGTTCATTTATATTTGTTTGCTTGTTGATACCCTGAAGGATATTATTATTTACTTTTTGATATTCTGAAGTTAATTGAGTGTTGTTATTTTCTAATAGGTTGATCAAATCTACTTTAATAGTCTCCATCTTCATGCTAAATTGATTAGTAGATCCTTCAAGATTGTTGATTAAAGTCTGAAATTGCTGTTGATTATGATCAAGGTTTTGGGAAAGATGAGAAATAAAGCGATCGCCTAAATTATCAAATGCTAAATTCATCTGTTCTGTATTATATTTGACAGACTCTAATAATTGATTCAGAGCAATTTGTTCTTGAGACAAGTTAGAAATAAAGCGATCGCCTAAATTATCAAATCCTAAATTCATCTGTTCTGTATTGTATTTGACAGACTCTAATAATTGATTCAGGGCAATTTGTTCTTGAGACAAGTTAGAAATAAAGCGATCGCCTAAATTATCAAATGCTAAATTCATCTGTTCTGTATTGTATTTGACAGACTCTAATAATTGATTCAGGGCGATTTGTTCTTGAGACAAGT
>NZ_JAQMTI010000292.1:0-4546 GCF_028329225.1 Sphaerospermopsis kisseleviana CS-549
ATTGGTAACAAAAACTGACGCTCAACAGACCTTGTACTGAGCGAAGCCGAAGTACATTTCTTGTCTAAAATCTTCCTTGTCTACTTTCCCTCCTTGCCTTCCTTGTCCTGCCTTCACAGATAATATTAAAAACCTACCCCTGTGAGGTGGGCATCTTGCCCGCCCAGAGTGTACCTCATTACAAAGGAAAGTGCTGTATTAATAAAATTAACCAGAAATTAAATCAACCCCTCCTCACTCCTGACTCCTGACTCCTGACTTCAGGAAACATCCTATAGTTACATCGTCAAAGTATCTGATATACATTGGGAAGGATCTCGCGTGTAACGTTTCATGACAACAAAACTGTTAAACAACCGCTATCAAGTTATCCAGGTACTCGGTGCTGGTGGGTTTGGGGAAACTTCCCTCGCAGAAGACATCCACCTTCCTTCCCGTCGTCGCTTCGTCATTAAAGAACTAAAACCTATTAACCACGATCCTGGAACTTCTCAACTCATTCAACAAAGATTTGAGAGAGAAGCCGCGATATTAGAAAATCTAGGGGAAACCAGCGATCAAATTCCCAAACTTTACGCCTATTTTCCCGAAAATAGCAAATTTTACTTAGTGCAAGAATGGATTGAAGGACAAACCCTCAGCAATATTATCCAATCAAAAGGCAAGTTAAATGAAACAGTTGTTAGAGAAATTCTTGTCAGTTTGCTGTCAGTTTTAGATTATGTCCACAGCAAAGGTATTATTCATCGAGATATAAAACCAGATAATATCATCCTTCGCTCCCAGGATAATAAACCAGTGTTAATTGATTTCGGTGCAGTGAAAGAAACTATCCGTACCGTGATCAATCCTTCAAGCAATCCTGTACAATCCATAGTTATCGGTACTCCTGGTTATATGCCCAGTGAGCAAGCGATCGGTCGTCCAGTTTATGCTACTGATATTTATAGTTTAGGCTTAACTGCCATTTATTTACTCACAGGTAAACACCCCCAAGAATTAGAAACTCACCCGCAAACAGGGCAAATATTGTGGCAACAATATGCTGCGGGAATATCCCCAGTAATGGTACAGATACTTACACAAGCTATTGAACCACGTCCTGGCGATCGCTATACCACAGCCAGTAAAATGCTCTATGCTTTAAAATCTGGTCAAAATAATTATAAGAATTACAAACCCTCCCATTCTCCCACCACCAGCGCCACAAAAATCCTTAACCAGCCAACTCAACCCACATATTCACCCGCAAAAACTCCAGTTATCAAACAAGTCAACAATCCTAATAACTGGCAGAAACCCGCTATCATTTTTGGTGGTGTAGCAATTGGTATTGTAATTGGTTTAGTAACAGCTTCTAACCGTCAGCCACAACCTTCAACTTCAGCGTCCACCAACTCCACAGTAACAACGGAAGCACAAACTCCCTCTGTTTTACCTACAAATTCCCCGGTTTTGGAAGTTTCACCCACACCAGTAATTACACTAACTCCCCCTATTCAACCTGAAATCATTTCTAATCCCATACCAGAAAGCAATTCTTCTCCAGAAATAACACCACCACCAGCGGATAAGCCTGTAATTGAAAATACTTCCATTCCTCCAGTCACATCCACACCCCAAGCGGAAATACAACAACAGCAACCACAGCCAGAAGCAGTTCCCTCAGCAGAGGTATTATCTGATTCTCGGAAACAGCCAGAACAACCGCCTACTCAACCAGAAGTATTGCCCAAATCAGAGGTATTTTCAGATACCCAGAAAAAGCCCGAAAAGAATAAACCTAAGTCAACAGGCCAATTAAATGCCACCAATATCAGGACAAGTGTACCAACATTTACTACAGGTACATCCAGAAGCACGGTAGAAGCCGCATTAGGCAAACCCAGAAGAGATTTAAGGGGATTATGGCCTAATACCCGTGCAGTTATCTATGAAGTAGTACCCGATAAAATAGACCTGGGTTATTTATTTGACCGTGACACTGGTAGACTCAGACAAACAGAAGTCGGTTTTGCGGGAACTGTAGATCATCAAATCATGCAAACAACTTTAAATGGTTTATTAGCAGGAAAAGCAACCGCAGAAATTCAACAAGGACTACAACAAATTCAACAACGTCAGACAGACAATTTTACCTTCAAAAAAGGTGGAGTTAAAGGGCAAATAATCAGGCAAAATTGCGATTCAATTTATATTAGTGTTTGGGAAGCAGATTTACATGATTTTGTTGATCCTGCAACGGCTAAACAATGTTAAACCAATTTAACAATTACCTCTAAAATACTCTCAATTTTTTGCCAGAATTAGGATGTCCAGGATTTGAGGATTTACAGGATGTTACTTGATGATGGTTGGTTATGTAGGGTTTGCTGAATAAACCTAAAACCTTGATATATCAAAGGTTAGAGGCTGATAAACAGGAAAAAAGTCCAAGGGTTTTGAAGGGTATACCGGAAAAAGTGTACATTTTTTGGGATTTCAAGAGATGGCAAAGAAATTTTCAAATCTCCTCCTGACTCCTGACTCCTGACTCCTGACTCCTATGCCCTCACGGAAAGACTTTCTCAGCAACCCCTATGTAGGGTTTGCTGATAGCGTAGCGTGGCGTTAGCCAGTGCCAGCTTTTATGAGGTGGCAACTGAAAAACCTTGCACTTAATTCCTACTTCAAGAAAAAATCGTTCCTATCCAACTCTTGAAACTGTCACCGTGGCGTAGCACCTGTCACCTGTCACTGGTCCTTCACAGATAACTTTTTCAGCAAACCTTAACTATACGCAAGCAAGAACATTAATAACAGCCTAATAATTTTGACAAAATATAGAATAATTTTTAACCAGTTGTTAGGGCAAGCTAAAAGAATAGCTCACCCTAAATAATTTACAATTACAAATTACTTGATGGTTACAGTACCACCAGCTTCAGCAATGCGTTTCTTGATGTCTTCAGCAGCTTCCTTATTAACACCTTCTTTGACGGGTTTAGGAGCAGCTTCCACTAAGTCTTTAGCTTCTTTTAGACCCAAACCAGTGATTTCACGGACAATCTTGAGAACTGCAATTTTCTTGTCAGCGGGTACAGATTCGAGAATAGCATCAAATTCGGTCTTCTCTTCAACAGCTTCAGCAGGAGCAGCAGCACCAGGAGCAGCCATCATCATCATGCCGCCAGCAGGAGCAGCAGCACTTACACCAAAAGCTTCTTCAATTTGCTTAACTAATTCCGCAGCTTCTAATAAAGTCAAAGATTTTAACTGTTCTAAAATTTGATCGGTTGCAGTAGACATTGATAGAACTCCTAAAGAATTTTGATTTGTTTTTTGTCAGTTGTCATTAGTTATTAGATACTGGTTTTAACTAACAGCATTTAACTAATGAAAAATTGTTATTCAGCAGCAGCTTCAGCGCCGTCTTTGTCTTTATCAGAGACAGCTTGAATAGCACGAGCCAAAGAACTTGGAACTTCGTTGATACCCACAGCCACCTTGGTAGCCAAAGCGTTGATAGCTCCAGCAATTTGCGCCATAAGTTGTTCCTTAGATGGCAAGTCTCCTAAGGCCTTGACATCCGCTTCTTTCAACAAGCGCCCTTCCATGACACCGCCACGAAGTTCTGTCTTCTTGGTGGCTTTTTGGAATTCCTGGTAGGCTTTAATTGCTGATAAATCATCTTTAACTAACACAAAGGCTGAAGAACCTTTGAGCAGTTCTGACATTGGTTTCCATTGCTCATCTTCCTGAATGGCAATGCCCATAAAGGTGTTTTTAGTCACCTTACAAACAGCGCCACTAGGACGTAAACGCCGCCTTAAGTCAGTAATTTCGGCAACTGTTAGACCTTGGTAGTCAATTACGAGTGCTAAAGTTGACTCGTTTAAAGTCCCTTTCAGGTCAGCTACTATTTCTTTCTTGTTTTCTAACGTTCTACCCATGCTTATCTCACCTCCAAGGGCAAAATCTTAATTAGTGAACATTGGCAAAAGGCAGGAGTCAGGAGTCAGGAGTCAGAAGGTCAATATTTCTTCCCCATCTCCCCATGTCCTCATCTTCTTATCTTCCCAGTCACCAGTCACCAGTCACCAGTCACCAGTCACCTGTTTACTGACGCGCCAAAAACAACAAACCCCAGCTATCTTTGCCGGGGTTTCACAGTAGTATTTTTAATGCTGTAGTTCTCAAACTTTTTTTGAGCAAACTTCAGTCACTTAAAATTACAACCTCGGCAGGATATTTAAGCTATTAGCACCTGCTGTCTCCGGCTTTATTAAATTTTATTGACACTCCCCACGTCTAAAGCCGGGGGATTCTTGAAGAGTCCATAAACTGACTTTCAATGGTGCTGGCAAAAACACCCTACACGCTCAAAACAACTACCAGGACAAAAGGTATTGCAATTGCGCTTACTTTTTTTTGCTTTGGTGAGTCCATCACAATGCCAGTTAGGTACGCTCAACATCCTGCCATTATTTGCCCTTTAACTATTCCAAATCAAGTTGGATATGTCCGTTGCCGGGATTTCTCCGCACTAGGATGTTTCTTCACGTAG
>NZ_JAQMTI010000293.1:0-43498 GCF_028329225.1 Sphaerospermopsis kisseleviana CS-549
CACATCGAAGTACAAAGTCAATACGATGAAGAATTTTCCCAAAGAATGTATATCTATAACTACCGATCCTTTGATTTATACCATAAACCAGTAGTTAGTTTAGCCATATTAGGAGATGAAAGCAAAACATGGCGACCTAATTGTTATCAATACGGTTTAGGTAATAGTGAGGTTGTGTGTAAGTTTGATACAGTCAAACTCATAGATTACAAATGGGAAGAACTAGAGCAAAGCAGCAATCTCTTTGCTATATTAGTAATGGCACATTTAAAAACCAAAACTACTACCAACAAACTCGCAGATAGGGAGCAGTGGAAATGGCAATTAATTAGAAGTTTATATGAGCGAGGTTTAAGCAGATATGACATTGAAAACCTCTTTAGATTTATTGACAAAATGATGTCATTAACTAAGGAATTACAACAAAAATTGCTCACCAAAATAACCGAGTATGAAAAGGAGAGAGAAATGCCTTTTTTAACCCCTACTGAAGAATTATTTATTGCAAGAACTAACCAACAAAATATACTTAAACTTCTGCAAGTTAAGTTTGGTGATGTTCCCGAAATACTGAGCAAAAATATTCAGAATATTGATGATCTAACTGCTTTAGAAGAATTGCTGATATCAACAATGACAATTACCTCTTTAGAAGAATTTACCAATTTAGTCACTTCTAAATTACCAACATCACAAGAGTAATAGTAGAAAAAAACAGAGGTAGAGAAATAGAGAAATATTGAATTATCTTGAATTATCTTACATTTATTTCTCTACTTCCTTACCTGTTTCAATTTTCTAATTACCTTAATTTGGTTTCAACCCTCAAACCAAGATATCTGTTTTTATCAATAAATTACAGATCCAAAAAATTAGCCATTTATAATCTATGAATTATGATTTTTGAATTATTAATAAAAAGAGCGAATAGATCCCCGACTTCTTCAAGAAATCGGGGATCTGGGTATCGATCGCTTCCCACTGTTGATCTTGACTCTCACTCACCCCTAATACATAAAACTGCTATTTTGTCAACCCACCCTTTTACAAGACATGGATCAACCTCTCATTTCACCCGAAAAAAAGTTTACGAAATCACCGCTTTTTTCTCTATGCAAATTTTGACTATTTCTCAAATAACGTAAAATCAAGAGTTTTGGCTATTTCTAAACTTTGGTTTTATTAAAAAATATACTAAGCCTAGATTATGAAATTTTAAAGAATTATAGCAAATCGCTGAAAGTATTGCAAGCTCGTGGATAAATAAAAATAATTCTCAATTAAATATTAAGAAAATATAGAGAGGGAATTTTTAAAGTTAGGAATATTTAAACAATTGATAACATTAATATAATTTTAACTTATCACTTAATTAACAAAAAAGGTTAAAATCAGCTTTTTTGCAGTCTGCTTTTATATAGTGTAGAGATTTATCAATGCTCAAAATATACGAACTTTGAAAAAACGAGATTAATTCTAACTTTGCGCCTTTGCGCGAAATCTTGATCAAAGTGTGGTTCATTTACCTGAAAATAGCTGTAAAGAGAAAAAGATTAAATAAACCCATGACACAACCAAACCAATTTCCGATTCCTCCTCACTTCCACCCTAACAAAGTCGGGGAAATATACCGCGTACCTTATCAACAATTGGCAGCAGTAGCAGAAACATGGATTACACAATATAACATTCCCCCAGCAGCAACCGATAAAAACCGCATTTGTCTATTATTAATAGATGTCCAAAACACCTTTTGTATTCCAGAATTTGAATTATATGTAGGTGGACAAAGCGGAACTGCTGCTGTTGATGATAACAAAAGATTGTGTGAATTTATTTATCGTAACTTGGGAAGAATTACCAAAATTATCCCCACCTTAGATACTCACACAGCAATGCAAATTTTCCATCCGATTTTTTGGATCAATGCCGATGGAAAACACCCCACACCAGCAGAAACTAATATCACTTTATCGGATATTGAAAAAGGGATTTGGCAAGTTAACCCAGCAGTTGCTCATAGTGTGACTAATGGAGATTATGAACTTCTGAAAAAACAAGCTTTTCACTATGTTAAACAACTCAGTCAAGATGGTAAATATCCCCTGACAATTTGGCCTTATCATTCCATGTTAGGAGGAATTGGTCATGCTTTAGTTTCCGCAGTGGAAGAAGCAATATTTTATCATAGTATTGCTCGTCAAAGTCAATCCCAATTTGAATTAAAGGGGGAAAATGCTTTAACAGAAAATTATTCTATTTTATGTCCAGAAGTTTTAACAGGATTTGATGAAAAACCAATTGCCAAAAAAAACACAAGCTTGATTAAACAACTTTTAGAATATGATGCAGTGATTATTGGTGGACAAGCTAAGAGTCATTGTGTTGCGTGGACAATTGATGATTTATTAACAGAAATTCAACAGGTAGATAGCACCCTGACAAATAAAATCTATCTGTTAGAAGATTGCACATCTCCTGTTGTTGTTTCCGATGTTGTTGACTACACAGAACAAGCTAACATAGCATTTGACAGATTTGCAGCAGCAGGAATGCACATTATTAAATCAACAGAATGGGTAATTGGTGATAGTTGATAGTTGATAGTTGATAGTTGATAGTTGACAGTTGATAGTTAATAGTTGATTGGGAAACATAAAATTGATTACCCAGTCACCAGTCACCAGTCACCAGTCACCAGTCACCAGTCACCAGTCACCAGTCACCAGTCACCAGTCACCTAGTTAAATATTCTTTTGGATCTTTTGCAGTCCAACCAAGGGGTTCATTAGCACGAATTTCAAAATGTAAATGTGGTTCTCTAGAAGTTGGTTGACCTGTAGCACCAACAGTTCCTAATATGTCACCGGGTTTGACATTTTGTCCCAGCTTAACTTGTATTGTTTCTAATTGAGCGTAACGAGTTTGTAGTCCACCTGCATGATTAATAATTACTAATTTTCCGTAGCTGGCTTGATCTTTAGCAAAGACTACAACACCAGGAGCGATCGCTTGCACAGGTGTACCTACTTCTGCTACTAAATCTACACCACTATGAAAAAAAACTTTACCTGTAATCGGATGAATTTGCCACCCATAAGGTAAAGCTACAGTTGTAGAATTAGCTAAAGGATATCCGGTTATACTTGCCGATGGTAAAGTTGGTGTATTTGCTACAGGAGAACTAGCAATTATCCGATTTTGTCTTTCTCTTATTCCTGGTAAAACAGGAACAAAAACAACTCTGGGGTTTTGTTGACAACCATTAATTTCAAACAATGTATCTGGACGAACTTTGTAATTTGCTGCCACTTGTCTCCAATTTTGACCACTGGGAACTTGTACCACAATTCCATCAAAGGGGGGAATTTGCAATTGATTACCAGGTGTCACAGTACCGTTATTAACAAAGGGATTCATGTTAATAATTGTTTCTGGCATGAGTTTATATCGCTCGGCTATGCTATCTAAAGTCTCACCACCAGTAACTTGATGTTTTTGAATTCTCGATAAGGCTGGAGTTGGACAACTTGGTACTGCATTCGCGCTTTGCAGTTGTAGCATTGTGGAAATTAGCCCCAAGGTGCTAATTAAGCTACAGAGAAACATTGGACGATAGCGAAAAGTCATGTCAACTAAGAAAGAAATAGCTAATTCTAGATTTTAGTTGGGGAATTTTCAAGATGGGATCATTTTTTTTGTTTGACTGATAATTCTTTCATGGTATGAGTCCTCAAACTTAACCCCAGAGTCAATCCAAAATCCAAAATCCGAAAACTGAAGATGATCCCAAATAATGTATTAATTATTCAATTTCTGTTAACTAATCTTTTCACTGATCATTTACAAGAAATAGTGGGAAGTTTGAAAGCCTACCAGTAAAAGCCTGAAAATCCAAAAAGTGTTCAGGTTTTTACGTCCTTTAGGGGTGGGATGAAAAACGACTCAAGCGACTTTAGTCGCAGTGGCATCTTGCACTCGCTTTTTGTTTACGCTATAATTTATGGCGTAATATAATAGTCGTCTATGTTAGTATACGAGTTCAAGTTAAAGGGTAAACAGCAGCAGTTAAATCTGATTGATGAAGCAATCAGAACTGCTTTGTTTGTTCGTAATTCTTGTATTCGCTACTGGATGGACAACCAAAAACTCGGTAAATACGACCTGAGCGCATACTGCAAAGAACTGGCTGCAAACTTTGAGTGGGCAGGTAAACTTAACTCAATGGCAAGACAGGCATCAGCAGATAGGGCTTGGGCTGCAATATGTCGGTTTTATAGCAACTGCAAGAAAAAAGTCCCAGGCAAAACTTGTACTGAGCCTGTCCTGAGCGTAGCCGAAGGGCGTAGTCGAAGTCAGGGTTTTCCAAAATTTAAAAAACGCGGACATTCTGTAGAGTACAAAACTACAGGATGGAAGTTATCAGCAGATAGAAAATACCTAACTTTGACTGATGGGTTTGGAATTGGAAAATTAAAATTAGTAGGAACTTATGATCTGCATTTCTACCAAATTAAAGACATTAAGCGTGTCCGATTAGTAAAACGCGCAGATGGGTATTATGCCCAATTTTGCATTGCTGTTGACCGAGAAATTAAATTAACACCAAGTAAAAAGGTTATTGCTTTAGACGTTGCCTTAAACCATTTCTATGCTGATTCCAATGGAGATAAGATAGAAAACCCTAGATTTTTCAAGAAATCAGAGAGAGGATTAAAACGCCTACAAAAACGGGTTTCTAAAAAGTTTAGGAAAGGCAAACCCCAATCCAATAATTACAAAAAAGCTAAGAATAAACTAGCCAGAAAGCACTTGAAAGTTAGTAGACAGCGCAAAGACTTTGCTGTGAAGTTGGCAAGGTGCGTAATCCAGTCTAACGACGTGGTTGTTTATGAAGACTTGCAAATGCAGAATATGGTTAAAAACCATAAATTAGCCAAAAGTATTAGTGATGCTTCTTGGTATCAATTCCGGTGTTGGCTTGAATATTTCGGCAAAGTGTATGGCAAGATAACTATTGCTGTACCACCACACTGGACAAGTCAAAACTGTTCTAGTTGTGGGAAAACTGTTGTCAAAACTTTGTCAACAAGAACTCATGAATGTTGCCACTGTGGAACTGTTTTAGACCGAGATGAGAATGCCGCACTGAATATTTTAGCCAAAGGATTAAGTACGGTGGGACACACCGGAACTAACGCTTGGGGAGAGAACGACCTCTGTTTGGATTTGGCGACAAGTTCAGGTAAGTTGACTCAGTGAACCAAGAATCCCCCGACTTCTAGTCGGGGGAGTGTCAATTAGTAACTGTCTGACTATGATCGCAATTATTCTTAATTAATTAATTAATTTAATATGAAGTTATCTGTGAAGCAATTAGCCGTTTATCTGTCTTTAGTGGCTATGGGCAGTAGTCTGGGTATACTTGGTAGTCGATTTTTTCCCAGCAATGGTTCGTTTCAAGAGTTGAAAAATGTTACAGCGGCTTTACCTTCAGAATCTGTGATTACCTATCCTTCTCAGGGCTTGCCTAATTCTGCTGGTGGCGATAATGTAAATTTTATTGCTGCTGCTGTACAGAGAGTTGGTCCTGCGGTTGTGCGAATTAATGCTACTCGTAAAGTAGTAAATCCAATTTTTGACGCTTTGAAAAATCCAATGTGGCGGCGTTTTTTTGGCGAAGATGAAGAACCAATTCCCCAAGAACGAATTGAACGCGGTACCGGCTCAGGGTTTATACTTAGCGAGAATGGTCAATTATTAACAAATGCTCACGTGGTCGCCCAAACAGATACAGTATTAGTCACCCTCAAAGATGGTAGAACTTTTGAAGGTAAGGTAGTGGGAGTTGATACTGTCACCGATGTAGCAGTAGTCAAAATTCCTGCGGATAAATTGCCTACCGTGAAATTAGGTAATTCACAAAATTTAATTCCTGGTCAGTGGGCGATCGCAATTGGCAATCCTTTAGGTTTAGATAATACTGTCACAATTGGCATCATCAGCGCCACCGACCGCACCAGCGCCCAAGTAGGAGTTCCCAATAAACGGGTTAGCTTTATCCAAACCGATGCGGCAATTAACCCTGGTAATTCCGGTGGACCGCTTTTAAATGCCCAAGGTGAAGTCATCGGCGTTAATACTGCCATTCGCGCCGATGCTCAAGGACTGGGTTTTGCTATTCCCATTGAAACCGCCGCCCGCATAGCTCATGAACTATTTACCAAAGGAAAAGCAGATCACCCTTTTTTGGGCATTGAAATGGTAGACCTTTCACCGACCAAAAAACAGCAATTGAATCAAGACAATACACTCAACATTCAGCCAGATGTTGGGATTGTGATTAAGAAAGTTCTCAAAAATTCACCGGCAGAGGAGGGAGGACTGCTCCCTGGGGACGTGATTCAAAAAATCAACGGTAAACCGGTGAAAATTACAGCCCAATTGCAGAAAATTATTGATTCGAGTCAAGTCGGAGACATTTTCAAAATTGAAGTTAACCGTAATGGCAAAACTCAAACTTTTGAAATACGCTCAGGAACTGATCCCCAAAATTAGTTATTAGTACAGGCGTAGTTGATCACGTCTGTACTCGGAACTATTGATTAGACAAATGCTCTAATTGCATTCTTTGTTCCATCTGGCGCAAAAAATAACCAGTCATCATTGCTGAGGCTAATAAACCCGCTAAATTATCTCGGTCTGTAGTAACTTGCACATTAAAACTCTCTCCTGGGAGCATTCCTACCAGTCCTTGGACATTCTGGGAAATGATTTGTTTAATTTCTGGGCTGGCAGACTGGGCTACACGGGCTAGAACGTCGGGAGATTGATGCTGTAAATATTTCAATAACTGATTCGGATTTTCCCCCAAGTGTTCGTTCAGAAGCTGATTAGTGTGTTCCTCAGAGTTGTCATTCAAAAAATCAGGATCAAACACCATTGGCAATTCTTCTTAGCTTAGTTGCTAATTCTACTTTAAACCATATCACCAGCCTAGCGCATTTATTCAATGGTCATCAGTCATTGGTCATTGGTCATTAGTCGTTAGTCATTAGTCATTAGTTCTTTTTACCCAATCACCAGTCCCCAGTCCCCAGTCACCTATCACCAGTCCCATCTAACTCTAGTTCTAATTGTTGTTCTTTCTCTACATTGGGCATAACTTCAGGAAGTTGATCAATTTGGAAATATTGGTGAAACTTCGGGGTAACTTGTAATGAATATGACCTGGATTCATTATCTCGTCGTTTACGCACAAATCCTAATTCTACCAGTTCAGGAACGTGCTGATATACACCTGAACCCCGCAGTTCTATTAACTCACTTTGGAGGATAGGACTGTTGAGAGCGATCGCCGCTAAAGTGCGTAAAGCCCCCACACCCAACTCCACAGGGATCAAAGTCTGTACTAAATCATGAAAATCTGACCGCAGTTGCAAACTATAACCATTTGCAGTTTCCACAACTTCTAGCGCACTATCTCGACGGGCATAATTATCCATCAGTTCAATTATCCCTTCTTCCGCTGTATGGCGATCGCACCCAGCATGCTCGGCAATTTCACTCACAGATAAGGGTTTACCCTTTAAATACAAAATCGCTTCTATTTTGATTGCTATGGCTATATTCTTCTTGGACATATTTAAAAGTTCAGGAATTCAGGAGTCGTAGGGGCGAAGCATTCGGGCGATAAATTATCAATTTTTATCACAGTTTATTTTCCGAATGCTTCGCCCGTATAGGAGTCAGGAGTTAGGAGAAATGAAAATTGTAACTTTTGCCTTTTCCTATTCCCTATTCCCTATTCTCTGTTTTTTGACTTTTGAATGCATGACTTTTAATTTTCCTCCCCTGCTCCGCTTCCTTTCTTCACTGTCACCAATCACCAGTTACCTGTTCCCTGTTACTGAGAATAAATTCTGCGATCGCCAAATCTTGAGGAGTTGTCACTTTCAAATTCGTTTCTTCCCCCGGTACTATCCGTACTTCAAGCCCGCATTTTTCAAACAAAGCTGCATCATCTGTCACTTCCCAACCTTGACGCACACCATCAGCATGACATTCTTTTAACAACTTAACATCAAATCCTTGGGGAGTTTGCGCCGCCCAAAGTTGCTCTCTGCTGGGTGTACTTTGAATTATGCCACTTTCCCCCACAACTTTAATTGTATCTTTTACAGGTATAGCCGCAATTAAACCTGGACAATGAAGAATAGCTGCTGCACAAGCATTAAATAAGTCCGGTGTAGCTAAACATCGCGCCCCATCATGAATTAATACTTGTTCAGCATTTCCTGGTAATGCCTGTAATCCGTTATAAACTGACTCTTGACGGGTAGCACCACCAGGAATAAACTCCACAGGTTTAGTTAGCTTTAAATCAGCCAAAATTGCCTTAAAGTCCTCCCAGTCATGAGGTTGGGAAATAATTCCGATCCAACTGATAGCACTAGCAGCTTCCGCAGCTAACAAAGTCCAAGCAATCAGAGTTTTTGAACGAACCTTTAATAACAGTTTATTGCGGTCAGCACCCATTCTTTTGCCGCTACCTGCGGCCGGAATTAATAAATACACAACTTTCCTCGATTTTGTAAATAGCAGGAGGCAGGAGTCAGGAGTTCAGGAGTCAGGAGGCGGGAGTTTTTTATTTTGGATTTTGGATTTTGGATTTTGGATTGTTTTTGTGATCTCCAATCTAAAATCTAAAATCTAAAATCTAAAATTTTCTTCCCCAGTCACCAGTCACCAGTCACCAGTCACCAGTCACCAGTCACCAATCACCAGTCACCAGTCACCAGTCACCAATTACCAATTACCAATTACCAATCACCCATTACCAATTACCAATCACCCATTACCAATTACCATTCCCCATTTCACATAAAATAAGGACGATAAGCTTCAATAAATATATTATTTATGCGAGTAGTAGCTTTTGTACCTGGTTCAATTGGCGACCAAGTTCTTTTTTTCCCCACATTGGATGATCTCAAGCGTTCCTATCCCGACGCTTTGATAGATGTCGTTGTGGAACTCCGGTCAAAGGCTGCCTACCGAGTGAGCAAGTCAGTTCACGAGGTATTGACCTTTGATTACAAGGATCGTAATAGTTTAGCAGATTGGGGTAACTTGGTGGGAACAATCCGCGATCGCGAATATGATGTTGCCATCACTGCTGGAGAAAGTTGGTTTGTCGGTTTATTTCTCTGGTTGACTGGTATTCCCACTCGCATTGGCTTCCAAGGTAGTGGTGCAAATTTTCTCACCAGTGTTGTATCTCCCAATACATCCCAATATATACCTTCCATGTATCATGATTTGTTGCAACCTCTGGGAATTAAGACACCTTGCCCACCGTTAGCAGTAAATATACTGAAACCAGATATTGAATGGGCGCAACAACAACAAAAACGCTTGGGTATCAATGACACAGGTTACATCTTGCTCTCTGGTGGTTCTGGTAAGTTATCCCAAATTAATGGTGCTGATACCAGCTATCCTGTAGCTAGTTGGCAACAAATTATTCAAGATTGTCAACGCAAACAGCCAGATTTACCAGTGGTGGTCATTAAAGAAACTGAGGATGATACATTTGTTTCTTCCCTGGTGGAATCTTGTCCTGGTATTAAAGTAATTGCCATTGATGATGTGGGCAAATTAACTGCCATAATTGGTGGAGCAAGTTTAATGCTTTCTCTCAGCGGTGCGCCCCTACAACTAGCTATAGCTGTACAAACCTATACTATCGCCCTACTTGGTTCTACAGACTCAGGAAAGATATTACCCACCAGTGATAAATTCCTCGCCATTAAATCTCCCACTGGCAAAACCGCTGATATCGCACCTGCAACCGTTTTAGAAAAAATCTGGGGCGGTTGACTATTAGTTTTAGATTTTAGATTTTAGATTTTGGATTGATTGAAAAATCTAAAATCCGAAATTTATATAGCAGATGACAAACATTCTAACTCCTGACTCTTGGGGCAACCACGAGGGGATTGCCCCTACTCCTAAATTCCTATCTTTTTTCAATCATTTCAAAAAAGCCATCTTCTAATTCATAACCCAAGATTTGCGCGAAAGATTTAAGTCGGAATGGTGTGGGAATACTTTGCTGTTTTAGCCAATTACTTAAAATAAAAATTTTGTGCATCAAAAAAATCTCTAATGCTTCAGGGTTGTACTGTATACCTTCTTTTTTAGTAAACTGATGGGGTACTAGCATAGCAGCATAACGCGCCAATTCTCCAGCTTTCCAATCTAATAAAAATGGCAACCAGGGATATTTAGCATCTAAACGCACAAACCACAACCTTACCTCTGGAATTTCTGACAGTTCCCGTGGATCATTTGCTTCCCGTGGGTAGTTGATTTCAAAGCGCAATTGCTGTTCCTGAGATGTCATGGATTCCTCTTGCAGCAATGGTTCAATTACCTTTAATGCAGGTGACAAATCTAGATTGTTTATAGCGTCGTTATTAAGGCTGATTGTGATTGTCATTGACTTTTTTTGGCAGCTTTTTTGATTGCTTAGGAGTAGTATCCAGAATCAACAGTAGCAGTTTTTAGGTATTAATGCTACTCTATTTTGTCTTTGTTAAATATCAACATTTACTTATTAATCACATTGAATTTTATAGTGTTATTTTTTCTAGATTGGGTACTTGTACTATTGACAATTTAAAATTTTATATACAATTTGCCAAAATACAACCCCTCACCTGGACATTCATAGCCTTAATAAGCTAAAGTTGTAATGAGTTTGTTTTAGAGTTAGGATGTAATTAATCATCAACCAACCAAAAACGAAACTGGCTCAAACCAGTGATTAATCAAGGATATTCGTATCAAAGACACAGGTATAAGCAAAGAATATATTGTAAATATGTAATATCCCTGCGTATAAAAATAATCATTTTTCATGAAATCTGAAAACTATTCCTACAGTTCCTACAGTTAAAACTGAAATATGCAAAAATCAGCTATTTCTACAAAAGCAATTCGTTCTTTAGAAGATGCTCTAGATCGGTGTCAAATACTAGGTATGCGCGTTAGTCGCCAGCGTAGATTTATACTAGAGTTACTATGGCAAGCTAAAGAACATCTTTCCGCTAGAGAGATTTACGATCGCTTAAACCAACAAGGTAAAGAGATTGGCCATACTTCTGTTTATCAAAATTTAGAAGCTCTATCAAGTCAAGGTATTATTGAGTGTATTGAACATTGTGATGGGCGGTTATATGGTAATGTGACTGACGCTCACAGCCATGTTAACTGCTTAGATACAAATCAAATTTTAGATGTGCATATAGAAATACCAGAAGAGTTGATCCAGCAAGTTGAGGCACAAACCGGAGTCAAGATTAGTGGATATACCATCAACTTTTTTGGACACCGTAACTTACAACCAGATCACAATGATCATTAGACCTCTCCAAAATAGAATGTATTAATTTGTCATAAGTTGTAGGGGCGAAGCATTTAGGCGATAATTTAACGGAAAAATCAGACATCTAGATATCCCATAAGCTTCGACCTGCCCCCATCAATAGGTTCCATAATTTCTTTTCTGGAGATGTCTATTAGTAACTAGCTAATGGTTTACATTATCACTGCTGATAAATTAAAGTGACAAAAACAGGTGAAAATGGGAATGACTCAGCTAGGGATGACTGCGGTTTTTTGGCTGGGAAAAAATTCTATTTTTATTTGACCTGACTATGAGCGATCGCCCTTTAAGTAGTTTAAATTTACAATTATTATTAATTGACCCAGATCCCATCTTTCGTCTAGGACTAAGGGTAGCTCTAGAAACAATTCCCCACCTACAAGTAGTAGCCGATGTTCCCACAGATACCGCAGCCTTACAGGTTTTAGCGGAAATTGCAGCACCGGATCAAAACCAAGTCAATTTAATAGTTTTAGAATTAGGCAATGGCAGTTCTAGCGAATCTCAACAGCTAGGGTTACAATTTTGCAGACAACTTAAAGCTTTATATCCTCATATACCCATTTTGTTGTTAAGTGCTATTTCTACAACAGCAATGTTATTAGCAGCAAAAAATACAGGTGTAAATGGCTATTGTCCTAAAGGTATATCTATTTCAGAATTAGTACCCATCATGCAAGAAATAGCATCAGGTGGTTACTATTGGTTAGGAACAACAGAAATAAACTTCCCTTTATCTAATTTACCTTTTGCCAGACTCAGAAATAATATCAGGTTAACAGGAATTAATCATATTAATAATAATATATCCGCAGTTACAGCACAATTAAAAATTCCTGGATTACCATTATTAGATAAAGCTATTCTGGCAGGACAAAGAAGAGAACTTTTAGCAGCGCGTTGGTTAGTAAATAACTTATTGTCTGCACCAGAAGAAAGACAAGAAATACAAAAATCTCAACCATTACCGCTACCCATTTCTTACTCAAATAGCGCCATTAGTAAAGCAGAATCACAACAAATGCAAACTGTTGTACCGCCTTTACTGAGTCCAAAAGCACTACAATCTATAATATTTACATCTTGTACTAATAAACTCCAGTTTTCTTTACAAAATCTGACAGACATACCTTTAGAAATTGATATTCTGCGTGAAGACAAAAAAAGAGAACTTCTTTATATCATCTTACAAAAAGTATCTCAAAAATTAGATGAGCTACGTAGTTCAAAAGTTGAAATTCCACAAATACCTGAGTTAAAAAATCAGATTCTTACTAATTTATGGGAATCAGCAATTACCGAATTTTACGGTAAATCTTCCCGGATAAATGTCGGAGATGTCAATATAGAAATAGTCACTTTTTTATTGAAAAATGCAGCAGGTGTAGAAACTGAAATCCTCAATAAAATTCCTTTAGTAGAAGACTTGTTTTCTTATCTAATTTGGCAAACAGATTTATATATTGACAACACATCTTATGCAGCAGGAAGTGAACCTGCAAATTCTCAAGCATCAATGATTTTAGAGAATTTACTGATTCAAGTTGCCAATGGTGTATTACAACCATTATTAAATTTTTTAGCAGATGTGGAAACCATCAAACAAAATTTTTATGATCGTCATTTAATTTCCACAAGGGAAATTGAAAGATTTAGAAATAATTTATCTTGGAAATACAGATTGAATAATTATGTGAATGAACCCCAGGCAATTTTTGAAAGTCGCTATGAACTATTTGTATTTGCACCTCGTGGAATTGCCAAAATATCAATTTATTCTCCTCGTAACCAAGAATTAGCAAAGCTTGCCGATATCCCTTTAGCGGTGACATTACTGTTAGAATTGCGGGATGCGATCGCACCACGTTTACAATCTTTATTATCTTTTTTAGGTAATGGGATCGTATTTGTATTAACACAAATAATTGGTAGAGGTTTAGGTTTAGTTGCCCGTGGTATTCTTCAAGGTATTGGTAGTGTTTCCTTCACAGAAAAAACTTTAAAACGTAATAGCGACAAGCAAAAGAATAACGAAGGTAGAAGGCAGGAGGAAAGAGGTTTTTAGGCATTTTACATTTTGTTGCATAACTTCTTTTTTCGTGCCGACTTACTTAGGGTTTGCTGAAATATTGCCAATAGCTAGAGAAATCAAGAGATTTTCCTCCTGACTGTTGTAAGGGCGAAGCATTCTGCCGATAAATTATCAATTTTTATCACAGTTATTTTCCGAATGCTTCGCCCCTACTTCGCCCCTAAGACTCCTAACTATTAAAAATCCGCGCTTTGTGGTGTACGGGGGAAAGGAATCACATCCCGAATATTCCCCATACCCGTCATAAACTGCACCAGTCTTTCAAACCCCAAACCAAAACCAGCATGAGGTACAGTACCATAACGACGCAAATCTAAATACCACCACAAATCTTCTGTTTTCATTCCCTGGGCTAAAACCCGTTTTTCTAACACATCTAATCTTTCTTCCCGTTGCGAACCTCCAATAATTTCACCTATTTTTGGTGCTAAAATATCCATCGCTCTCACGGTTTTTTCATCATCATTCAACCGCATATAAAAGGCTTTAATTTGCGCTGGATAATCTGTAACAATTACAGGTTTTTTAAACAATTGTTCCGCTAAATAACGTTCATGTTCTGATTGTAAATCTGCACCCCAACTTACAGGATATTCAAATTTTACATCCGCTTTTTCTAAAAGTTTGACTGCATCGGTATAAGTCAATCTTTCAAATTGATTGTTAATAATATTGTTAGCAGTGTCTAAAACAGTATTATCAATTCTTTGATTGAAAAATTCCATGTCTGCTTCACAGGTTTCCATCACATATTTAAAAATATGTTTTAAGAAATCTTCTGCTAAATTCATATCTCCTTCTAAGTCACAAAACGCCATTTCTGGTTCTACCATCCAAAACTCGGCTAAGTGACGAGAAGTGTTAGAATTTTCGGCGCGGAATGTGGGACCAAAGGTATAGACATTAGAAAACGCCATTGCCATTATTTCCGCTTCTAACTGTCCACTTACTGTTAAATAAGTCGGTTTTCCAAAGAAGTCTTGACTATAATCAACTTCTTTATTTTCTGTGCGGGGAATATCTTTTAAATTCAAACTTGTCACACTGAATAATTCTCCTGCACCTTCGCAATCACTGGCGGTTAAAATGGGAGTATGTACCCACATAAAACCCCGCTCTTGGAAAAATTGATGTATGGCAGTTGCACAAGCATTTCTTACCCGAAATACTGATCCAAAGGAGTTAGTTCTACCTCTTAAATGGGCAATGGTTCTTAAAAACTCAAAGGAATGACGTTTCTTTTGCAGAGGATAAGTTTCGGGATCAGCATCTCCGTAAACTTTTACTGCATCTGCTTTTAGTTCTATTCTCTGTCCTTTACCTTGAGATGCAACTAATATTCCTGCAACTTCGACGGAAGCACCTGTATTTATCTGTTTTAATATGGCTTCGTAGTTTGGTAATTCTTGATTAATAACTATTTGTAAGTTGGCTAAACTTGAACCATCGTTAACTTCTAAAAAGGCAAATCCTTTTAATTCGCGTTTGGTTCTTACCCAACCTTGTACTGTTAAGGTTTCTTCTGGTTGACCACTTCTTAATATTTCAGCAATTCGATGTTTAATCATTTTTTACAGTTTGGATTTTTTTAACTATATATAACATTAATTTTAGTCAGGGAAAAGGGAACAGGGGAGATGGGGAGCATCCCAATTTTGCAAAAACAACCGCCACAACACCAAAAACTCTCCTCTTCCTTCTTACCTTCGTGTCCTTCGCTCCTTCGTGGTTCGTTCATTTCAGGTCTTGAAATCAAGCAAAAAATAAACTTACACATTTGGGATGCTCCCGGGAGATGGGGAGGTATCAAGTCAAAAGTCAAAATTAAGAAACTTTTGCCTATTGCCTATTGCCTATTGCCTTCTTTCCCAATCACCAATTACCCAATCAAAAATTTTAACACCCATCCTATAATAATTCCTAAACCACCAAAACGGACTGCTTGCCAAAAAGGCCGATTTAGGTTTTTCCAGGAAAATAACTGGCTTTCTAGGTTAACTTCTAGGGCTTCTAGCTCTTTTTCCAAGCGTTTTAACTCGGCTGTGATTTCTGGTGTCTGATTTTTATTTTCTTTGAGATTTCTAATTTCTTGTTGCCATTGTGCCTTTTGCTGTTGATCCCGTTGCACTTGGGCATATCTTTCTTTTAACAGTCGCAGTCCGGTTTCTAGTTCCTCTAGTTCCTGTTCAAAGTCGGTTTGCTGGTTTTCCTCTGGTTTGGTCATTGGTGATGGGTCATTGGCTATGATAATTACATCATAACTTTTACTCTTAACTCAGCACTTAGTCTTATGTATCAAACCAGTCAATTAAATGATGTTACTACTCTGGAACTTGCCCAAGCTTTGATGGAAAAATTAACTATTTATCCTGATGACTGGCATCGTCTCAAGTCTAACCGCAATGCCCGCGCTAGTGAGCTTGTAGCGGCTGCTATGGTTTTTTTGGTCAAAAATGAGCCTCAAGAGGCACAAGCTAGGTTAGAACAGGCTATAGGCTGGTTAGATAAGTCTATTTCTGCCCCTCCTTGTCCTACTCACGGTAAACATTGAGGGATTGGTGATTGGTGATTGGTGATTGGTGATTGGGAATAATATTACCCATTACCCATTACCCATTTTCTATCTTCTTAAAGATAACAAACGCCGAGTTTCTATTTGCTTGCAAAGTCTTAATTCTGTTCCTTTGCGGTTCCATTGTACTTGATCAAATATTTGATGCAGAAGAGACATCCCTCGACCGTTTTCTGATTCATCTGGTGGTAAAAAGTCGGTGGGATCATTATGAGCATTACAACAAGGAGTAAAACCATTACCTTGATCGGAAATAATCCACCAATATTGATTATCTATCAAGGAAAAACGAACTACTACTAGTTTACTGGGATCAAGATTATTGCCATGTTTAGCTGCGTTTACTAGGGCTTCTTGCAGTCCTAGCCGCAGTTCGGCTTGTAATTTTGTGGGAATATCTGCCAATAATAAATCTAATATTGGGCATAGATAAAGAGTGGAGGCAAAACTAATAGTACCCCAAGAGCGACCAAGTGGACGAAGAGAAATGGTAATCACAAGAGAAACCCCGTAGCTTTTAGTTAGCTAGACATCAGTTTGCTGTTATCGGCACCCTGATAAAGATTAAGGTGGTCATGCTGCCTTCAAACTTGCGTCTGTAAAACTAAATTTATGAAATTGCTAGGGAGCATTGACTCTAAATATAAGTGAAAATTGCTTAATTAAAATTTGGCTGTAATTGTTTTGCTAATACAATTAACAACTTCTATGTTTCTATTTATTACTTTGGGAAAGTATATAAATATTCAACTTTCTTTGTAGCCGCTTAATAATTTGCACAATTTATTTCACTTTTTCAAATCAGAGTCATGCAACTTTAATGGTTAAAAAAGAAATCTTTATTTTTAGGTTAATTTTATTTTAGCATTATTAGTATGCACTGGACTACAAATTTTCCATTTAAGTTTTTGTAAACAATTTGGTTAACATATAAGCTAAAGTTAATAGTTGCTTTTAGCATGGATATCGCTGGAGAAAGGCTGCTGTTTCTACGTGAGCGGTTTGGGGAAAAAAGTCGGCTGGCTGTACTCTTGTAAGATGGTATTGTCCATGTTCACACAGTAATTTTAGGTCACGAGCCAAGGTGGCTACTTTACAGCTGACGTAAATAATGCGCGAAGGTTTCAGGTTCAGTAAAGATTTGATGACATTAGCTTCACATCCTTTACGTGGCGGATCAAGTAAGACAATATCTGGTATAATTCCCAAATTTGGTAGATTTTTCTCCACTGCTCCTACTTGAAAGGTTACATTATTAATTTCGTTTTGTTGGGCATTGAAAATTGCCTGTTCTACGGCTGCCAATTGCACTTCCAAGCCGATAACTTGGCGTGCTTGTTTTGCTAGGGGTAAAGTTAAAGTACCAATACCACAATAGGCATCTACTAAAACTTCCTGACCTTGTAAATTTAATTCTGACTGAATGACTTGTAACAGTGCTTCAGCCGTTTCTGTATGAACTTGAAAAAATGTATCCGGGCGGATTTGAAATTCTAAACCAGCGAATTTTTCTTGCAGGTAAGGAATCCCAGCAATACAAGTTGTATCTTTTCCAAATATAGCATTTGTGCGATCGCTATTGCGATTCAAACAAACTCCTACTAACTGGGGATAACGCTGTAACCATTCCTGGGCTTGGGTTTCAATGTCTGGTAAATTTCTATCTTTGACTACTAAAGTTAGTAGCATTTCCCCTGTACGGCGACCTATACGTAAACTTAAATGGCGAATTTGCCCTTGGTGGCGTTTTTCGTCATAAATTGACCAATCACGCTTTTTAATATCCTGTTTTACTTCCGCTAATAAAGGATTTAAACGAGCGTCTTGAACTGGACATTGATTTAAGTTAATGAGTTGATGACTACCTTTTTGGTAATAACCAGCTTGAACTTGTCCGGTAGCTGAGATCCGGACGGGATAGGTGGCTTTGTTGCGATAACCTAAAGATGATGTTGTGGATAAGACGGGAGCTACTGAGGGGTTAATAAAACCGCCTATTCTTTCTAAAGCTTGAATTACTTGATTATGTTTTGATGTAAGCTGATAATCATAATTTATATGCTGCCACTGACAACCACCACATTTATCAGCAACAATGCAACTAGGTCGGATACGTTGAGGAGATGATTGAAGGATTTGTTTGAGAGTAGCATGAGCATATTTGGGTTTGACGTGTGTAAGTCTGACTAAAGTGCGATCGCCCACTACTGTATCAGGAACAAATACTACACGCTGTTCAAAGCGTCCTACGCCATCACCAGTGTCGCTTAAATCAGTAATTTCTAGTTCTATTACTTCACCCTGTTGCCAAACTGTATTAGTCATTAGTCATTAGTTATTAGTTATTAGTGGGTGGGAATAGGGAATAGGGAATAGGGAATAGGGAATAGGAAAAATATTATTAACAAATATTAATTTTTACCAATCACCAATTACCAATTACCTCTTCCCCAGTCACCAATCCCCAGTCACCAATCACCAATATACCCTTCACTTCTGTACCGCGAACTGGTTAAACTAACAAATAATATAATTTCCGTGATTACATAATCATGACTGTAATTAGCCAAGTTATTCTCCAAGCTGACGACGAACTGCGTTACCCTAGCAGTGGCGAACTCAAAAGTATCAAAGAATTTTTGCAAACAGGCGCACAGCGGACTAGAATCGCTGCAACCCTGTCAGAAAACGAAAAAAAGATAGTTCAGGAAGCAACCAAAAAACTTTGGCAAAAGCGCCCTGACTTTATCGCTCCCGGTGGCAATGCTTACGGAGATAAGCAACGCGCTTTATGTATCCGTGACTTCGGCTGGTATCTGCGCTTGATTACCTATGGTGTGCTTGCTGGTGACAAAGAACCAATTGAAAAAATTGGGTTGATTGGTGTACGGGAGATGTACAATTCTCTCGGTGTTCCTGTACCGGGAATGGTAGAAGCTATCAACTGCCTTAAACAAGCATCCTTGGGCTTACTGAGTGGTGAAGATGCAGCAGCAGCAGAGCCTTACTTTGATTACATCATTCAAGCGATGTCCTAATTACAAGGTTTCTCTGCAACATTAGCGATCGCCATCACGGCTGGTGCTTTGCGTAAAGCTACTGGTGATCTTGCTCATTTGATCACTCTTTCCCCACACTTGATAGTTGCTATGGCAAAATTATGGCAACATATTTGTCAAGTTATTATAAAGTTGTGGGGATATTTTATGTGCATCTATGTGCATTTACTGACGCTCACCAAAAACAAAAAACCGACAGGAGGCTGTCGGTCATTAGTTGTGTTCCCTATTAATGACTCGGCTAGAGTTCAGTTATGAGTTATTATCCCAAGATGTTCATTCTTAGAGGAGGATCTTCATCATGGATAATGGTGATTGTAATCATATTCATCGGTGATTTTAATCACTGAAGAATTGAAGAAAAAATGTATACCTTTGAGCAATTGATTGAAAGAGAAAAATACATCATTTTGATGGCAGCAGAAACAGTCAATTGCATATAGTAGTCAAATTTTTGTAAACACTAACACATTTTGGTAAAATGTATCTGAATCTTATTAAAGTAGTAGCAGCAACAATCTTATTAAATGGAATTACTGCTTGTACTACACCTACTCAAAACCAAATTTCTGCGGACAATAGCCGCATTACCGAAAATAAACCCATTGTAGATAGTAATAAATCTGCACAAAATAGACCAAATAATAAAACAGCTACTATTTCTGTGGAAGGGGAAAAAACCAACATTTCCTTAAAACTTTACCAGGAGAAAAATATATTTAGTACCTACTTTCCTCAAGAGGATTTTTTAGTTCAAAATAAAGATATCAATAAAGTAAGAGAAGTGAAATTTACTGCTAATTTTGGAGGTGTAAAAAATAAAAATGCTTACATTAAATTTGTCTTTCCTGATGATTTAAAAGCTTTAGAAGAAGTCAAAAATTTTATTAATAGTAAAGATGGGATAATTGCATCTAATAAATGGCAAATTGTCAATCGTAGCAGCACTGTAACCTATCCTTGGGCAAAAGAAAAGATTACTTTTAGTAAAGGTCAAGAGATTTTTGGTAATATTTATATTGGAGAAGAAAAGGGTAAAGTATTTTATGCAATTACCCATTATCCAGCAGAATATGGAGATGGTTTTGAATCAAGAGCAGATTTGATTTTAAGTAATTTGGAAATAGGTGGATAATGTCAAATCTTTTAACTGTCACCTCTTTATTTTTGTCGTAGTTGAAAAAATAGGAATTTTTCGCAGGGTGAAAACAGATACTATCTTCTATCAACTCTTTCAAACATTACCAAATATTCTTTTTGAATTGATTGGTAAACCAGCTACAGAAGCAGAAAATTATCAATTTACATCTGTAGAAATAAAAGAGTTAGCATTTCGGTTTGATGGGTTATTCATACCAAATTCAGAGATACCTGAACAACCGATTTATTTTGTTGAGGTGCAATTTCAACCAAAAACAGATTTTTACTGGAAATTATTTGCAGAAATCTTTATTTACCTCAATCAATATCAAACAAAAAATGATTTTCATGCAGTAGCGATTTTTGCTAAACGTAGCTTAGATCCTGGTGTACCTATCCAGTATCGAGGTTTGCTAATGAGTCAGCAAGTAACAATCATTTATTTGGATGAATTAGAAGTTACTAATGATAATTCCGTTGGGTTGGGGATGGTAAAATTAGTAGTAGAGAAAGAAGAAACTGCAATTGATCACAGTCAACAGTTAATGGACAAATCCCGACAACAATTTACAGATGCAGCCCAAAGGCAAAAAGTCTTACAATTGTTAGAGACGATCTTAGTTTATAAATTCAATAATTTAACCCGTCAGGAGATAGAAGCAATGTTTACTTTTGAAGATTTAAAGCAAACAAGGTATTTCCGAGAAGTTGCGGAAGAAGAAAGAACAAAAGGTAGGCTAGAAGGTAGGCTAGAAGGTAGGTTGGAATCAGTACCGCTATTAATAGAGTTAGGTTTGACGGTGGAAGAAATAGCAACAAGGTTAGATGTGGATATTGAAGCGGTAAGGAAGGTTGCGGAAAAATCTGGGGATCAAAATCCTGTGGAGTAAGGTTAAGAGGAAATGGAAAGTGATTAGTTTAACTGATCACTTTTTTCAAAATTCTATCTCATCATGGGAAATAAAGCCATTTTTGACATCTAAATCACCATGATTATTATGCTTTTACTCTGCGATATGCAGTGTTTTTACCCTTAGTATTTTCTACACGAGATATTAAATTTCTTTCAGTTAATCCTTTAATGGTTTTTCTACAATCATAATCAGTTTTAAAATGACATAGCCTCTTAATTGTGAAAAGTGTTATTTGATCATGCTTATTTAGATACTCTAAAATAATTTCTTCTGAAGATGCCAAAAGTTCATGACGTATATAGACTATAACACTATGCTCCTTTTCTTCAATTTTTGGCTGCTTTAAACCTAACATTTTCATTGCTCTGAAAGCTGTATTTAGTCCTTCACCAATATCTTTATTAGGTGGATCTGGAAACTTGTAAATGATTCTAACTAAATTACCATTTCTGGAACTTCTTTCATCAAGAATATTGTTTACAGTAATATGTCCTGGTAATTTCCCAGGACTTTCAACTTCTATTCTATTATCAAATATTCTGATATGAATATCGTCAGTCCGACTATAATCTCTATGTAACACTGCGTTAGTAATTATTTCATGGAGTGTTTCTGGAGGATAGGTCACTTTTTCCAATCCACAATCGCTCAATTTTGGTATTGACTCTACTATCTCTTTTGTTTTCTCAACAGCACTTTTGATTTGGCTATATATCTCACCTTCAATTGTGATTGGATTAAAGGCCAAACTTTCTCTAATACCTTCATCATCTGTAGTTTTATATCTATAGATTTTAATCCCACAATGTTTAGGAATTATTGCTTGTGGAAGTTCTGAGAATAATAATATTCCACATACTGTAGGTAAATCTTTACGTATCAATTTTTGTTTAGTTAAAAATTGTAAAGGTTCTGAGATAATACCATTATTTTTGATAAAATTTAACATTGAATTTGATTCCGTCAATTCCTCTATTTCTGCATTAGAAACAGTTTGATTTTCAAAAGATTCTATACCTTTATTATACAAAATTGTTATAATACCTTCCTCCGATTGACGTTTATTTTCTGCATTTCTTCTAAGAAAAACATCTTTGTCGGAAGCTCGTATTAAACTTTTAGTTTTTGGGATTTCAATATGTAATACTAAACCTTTATTTGAAAAAGATAAAAATTCATAATCACACCCTTCTTCTGTAGTAAATAAATTATCAATTGTCGTAATGAAATTATTAGCATCTTCTTGTTTTTTAAAGCCTTCCCAGTATCTTATCTTCTCTTGCTTTCCGTTTTCTGTAGTTGTTTTTTCGGCTATTCCAAGATATATCTCTCCACCCTCAGCATTAGCAAATGCCGATATTGTTTGGGAAAGTCTACTTGGTTTTATATCAATTGCCTTCATATCTAAAAAATGAGATTCTTGACGTTGCAAGATCCTTATATAATCTTTATACATAACATTTTTAACATTAAAAGACATTTTTATCTCCTGATAGGTTCAAGATTTATAACTTTTTTATTATATCCCAATCAAATTCAATCTCATGAATAACATATATTAGTTGAAATTATCTATTTATTGAAAATATTTATAGTTTTTTATGTTAAAATCATATACTGTCTTAATAATAGTATTCCCAGTCAGAAAACAGGAAACTAGATCAACCCACCCAAAAATTAACCAACATGAAAACATCTACCGATATACAACGCACCTTAGAAATGGCTTGTGTTTTTTTAACAGATCAATTTTTTTTAACCCTATTTATCTTTAGTCCCCTAGATATTTTCTTGATGTTTCTTAATATCTGCTAGTATTTCATCCATTGTCACCTGATCTAACCATTGATGACGTTCTTCTGTATAGTCTCCACTACCATTATCAAATTGACGAATAAATCTGATAGCGTCCACATATCCTAAAGCATCTACAAGAGCTTGAAATCCTTTTCTGTATAATTCAATTGGGGTCATTTTCTCCTCCTTGTACAATATTATTAGTAGCTTCTGCTAACCAGATCATTGGATTAGCAACTATTATAGTTATATTATCCTTATAGCTTAATGATTTTGACAATAGACGGCTATCAGTGGTTAGAAAAATATCGGCGTTATTTTCAGCACAAGCCAGATGAAAAGCATCAAATTTTTTAATATTAAAAGTTGTTAATTCTATTGCACGTCTAGTAATTTCTTCTGTAACCAAAATCTTATCATGAGCCATTCTTAATACTTTTTGTACTTGCTCTCTCCTGTTTATATCTGGAGTCCTAGCAATTTCTAATTCTAAAGCTGTACTGCTGACTAATTGCCATGTTCCAGATAGACAATTATTGATAATTTCTAAAATTGCTTCTGTTTCTAACCTAATTCGCCATTGGGTTTGGTCATCAAAAGGACGATTAAGGCAACAAACGTCCAAATATATTCTATATTGTTTATTCATAGTTTTAAAACAATGTAGAAGAAGATTATACTCCACTTGATGCGTAACCAGATAAAATAATCATCTGTCCTCTTGGTGCATAACAAACCATGACCACCGAAAGTCCCTTTTCTCCCCAGGAAATCGCCTCAGAAGGCATTAAACCACAAGAATATACCGAAATTGTCCGCCGCTTAGGCCGTCACCCTAACAAAGCCGAACTAGGTATGTTTGGGGTAATGTGGTCAGAACATTGTTGTTATAAAAATTCCCGTCCCCTCCTCAAACAGTTTCCCACCACAGGACCCCGCATTCTTGTCGGACCCGGTGAAAATGCCGGTGTGGTAGACTTAGGCGATGGACTGCAACTAGCTTTTAAAATAGAATCCCATAACCATCCTTCCGCAGTTGAACCCTTCCAAGGTGCTGCTACAGGTGTGGGAGGTATATTAAGAGATATTTTTACAATGGGGGCGCGTCCAATTGCGTTATTAAATTCTCTGCGTTTTGGTAGTTTGGATGATCCCAAAACCCAAAGATTATTTAATGGCGTTGTAGCGGGTATTTCCCATTATGGTAACTGTGTAGGTGTTCCCACGGTAGGCGGTGAGGTTTATTTTGATCCAGCTTATTCAGGAAATCCCTTGGTTAACGTCATGGCACTGGGATTAATGGAAACACCAGAAATAGTAAAATCCGGTGCTTCAGGAATTGGCAACCCTGTATTATATGTTGGTTCAACCACCGGTAGAGATGGTATGGGTGGTGCGAGTTTTGCCAGTGCAGAATTAACCGATGAGTCAATGGATAACCGTCCTGCGGTGCAAGTGGGCGATCCATTTTTAGAGAAGTCTTTAATTGAAGCTTGTTTAGAGGCATTTAAAACCGGGGCAGTGGTAGCGGCTCAAGATATGGGTGCTGCGGGTATCACTTGTTCTACTTCGGAAATGGCAGCCAAAGGCAGTGTCGGTATTGAATTTGACCTTGATAAAGTTCCAGCACGTGAGTATGGAATGATACCTTATGAATATCTGCTTTCTGAATCTCAGGAAAGAATGCTATTTGTGTCCGAAAAAGGCCGAGAACAAGAGTTAATTGATATTTTCCACCGTTGGGGACTTCATGCGGTGGTTGCAGGTACGGTAATTGCTGAACCAATTGTCAGAATTTTGTTTAAGGGTGAAGTTGCTGCGGAAATACCTGCGGATGCTTTGGCTGAAAATACGCCTTTGTATGAAAGAGAACTTTTAGCAGAACCGCCAGAATATGCAAAAACAGCCTGGGATTGGAGTGTTGATAGTTTACCTAGTTGTGATGTTAGGGGAATTACAGTTAATGGTAAGTTACAAAGTTGGCAGGATGTTTTATTAACTTTGCTGGGTACACCTACCATTGCTTCTAAGAGTTGGGTATATCGCCAATATGATCATCAGGTGCAAAATAATACTGTGTTGTTGCCTGGTGGGGCAGATGCGGCTGTAGTGCGCTTACGTCCTTTAAATTCTTTCCCAGTCACCAGTCACCGAAGCGGAGTTGCTGCTACGGTTGATTGTAACTCTCGCTATGTTTATTTAGATCCTTATGAGGGTGCTAAGTCTGTTGTAGCTGAAGCTGCAAGGAATCTTAGTTGTGTGGGTGCTGAACCTTTAGCGGTGACAGATAATCTTAATTTTGGTAGTCCTGAAAAACCTATCGGTTATTGGCAGTTAGCGTCAGCTTGTAAAGGATTAAGTGAAGGGTGTCAGGAGTTGGGAACGCCTGTTACGGGTGGAAATGTTTCTTTGTATAATGAGACTTTTGACGCTCAGGGAAATTCCCAGCCTATTTATCCTACTCCTGTGGTGGGAATGGTTGGTTTAATTGAGGATTTGGATAAAATTTGTGGACAGGGCTGGAAAAATGTAGGTGATGCAATTTACCTTTTAGGTTTACCTGTGCAATCCAAAATCCAAAATCCAAAATCTAAAATCGAATTGGGAGCTTCTGAATATTTAGCAGCGATTCATAATACGATTGCAGGTAAACCGCCAAGGGTTAATTTTGATTTAGAACGGAAAGTACAAAGCGTGTGTCGTTATGGTATTCATTCTGGGTGGGTGCGTTCAGCACATGATACTGCTGAAGGCGGTCTAACTGTAGCTTTGGCGGAATGTTGTTTAAGTGGAAAGTTGGGAGCAGAATTAAATTTAGGTATTTCTGCAAACTCTGCTTTTCGCTTTGATGAAGTGTTGTTTGGTGAAGGTGGTGCGAGAATTTTAGTTTCTGTGAATGTGGAAAATCAGGAAATTTGGGAATCCTATTTACAGGAACATTTAGGAGAAAATTGGCAAAAATTAGGTATTGTTGCTAATTTGGCAACAGGGTTAACAGTGACTACTGCTGATCACCAAGAAGTTATGAAAGTCAGCATTAGCGATATGAGCAACGTTTACGATCAGGCGATCGCCCAACGTCTCGCTCTCTATGCCAATACATAAACCGCATCAATGTCAAGGATCGGGCATGAAAATTTACAATTCATCCCCCATCCTTGACCAATTTACGGTACTGTTTTAATGGATGGTTAAAGATTTATTAAGAGGCAGGAGGCAGGAGTCAGGAGTCAGGAGGAAGAAGGTAAATATTTCTCCCCAGTCACCAGTCACCAGTCACCAGTCACCAGTACCCAGTACCCAGTTACCAGGAGCAAAAACCAGCATGATTCCCCAGCATTCTATCACTTCTGATCCATCTATAAATATTAGTGAAATTAGTGAAAACGCTTGTGATAAACCAGAAGAGGCGTGTGGTGTTTTTGGTATCTATGCACCAGAACAAGATGTAGCAAAAATGGCATACTTTGGATTATATGCCCTGCAACATCGGGGTCAAGAATCTGCTGGTATTGCTACCTTTAATGGACATTATGTACACCAGCATAAAGATATGGGGCTGGTTTCTCAAGTATTTAATGAAACTATTTTAGAAGAATTAGTCGGTAATATTGCAGTTGGTCATAACCGTTATTCTACTACTGGTTCTAGTCGCAAAGTTAACGCTCAACCCGCAGTTATCTCAACTCGTCTAGGTCATTTGGCTTTAGCACATAATGGTAATTTAGTCAATACCATACAATTGCGGGAAGAATTACTTCAGAGTAATGTTCATTTGCTAACAACCACCGATTCAGAAATGATTGCTTATGCGATCGCCGAAGAAGTCAATGCTGGTGCAGACTGGTTAGAAGGTGCGATTCGTGCGCTTCACCGTTGTCAAGGTGCATTTAGTCTGGTAGTTGGTACACCCGATGGTATCATGGCAGCAAGAGATCCTAACGGCATTCGTCCCCTGGTAATTGGTACATTAGACAGTGATCCAGTACGTTACGTTCTCGCTTCCGAAACCTGCGGTTTAGATATTATCGGTGCTGAATATCTGCGCGATGTCGAACCAGGAGAGTTAGTTTGGATCACAGAAAAAGGTTTAACATCACACCGATGGAATCAACAACCCCAGCGCAAGTTGTGTATCTTTGAAATGATCTACTTTGCTCGTCCTGATAGCGTCATGCACCATGAAACATTATATAGCTATCGGATGCGATTAGGACGGAGATTAGCGGAAGAATCACCAATAGAAGCAGATATAGTATTTGGTGTACCTGATTCTGGTATACCTGCGGCCATTGGTTTTTCCCAAGCATCAGGGGTAGCTTATGGTGAAGGTTTGATTAAAAATCGCTACGTCGGTAGAACATTTATTCAACCTACCCAAAGTATGCGGGAAACGGGCATTAAGATGAAATTGAACCCCCTGAAAGATGTATTGTATGGTAAGCGGGTGGTAATAATTGATGATTCCATTGTTCGGGGAACTACTAGCCGCAAACTCGTTAAAGCATTGCGTGAAGCAGGTGCATCAGAAGTACACATGAGAATATCTTCCCCACCTGTCACCCATCCTTGCTTTTATGGGATTGATACAGATACCCAAGATCAACTAATTGCCGCTAAAATGTCAGTAGCAGACATAGCCAAAAAATTAGAAGTTGATACCCTTGCTTATTTAAGTTGGGAAGGAATGTTAGAAACAACCAGAGAAGATACAAATAGTTTTTGTTCTGCTTGTTTTACAGGTGATTATCCTGTAGCTATTCCTGAACAGGTGAAGCGTTCTAAATTAATGTTAGAAAAAGCTACAGTTTAGATCATTATATCATCTGGTGGGGTGGGCATCTTGCCTGCCTCAATATTTTATTTTGTCAGAATCAGGATCACCAGGATTATAGGATTAACAAGATTTTAATTTGATAATTTATCATAATATTTAAAAATCATCGAAAAATTACATCTTTTAAGAATCATCCACACCCTCATTTAGATAACATCGAAAAATCCTCACATCCCAAAAATAGAACTTTCAATAATATCCTGTAAATCCTTAAATCCTGTAAATCCTGATTCTGACAATTTAATATTTTACCTCTTTCCCACATCCCCAAAAATCAACATCTAAAAATCCTCATCCCCGCAAAATTTTTTCACCCAAAACACTTGACAAAATCCTTAGACTTGACATATACTAATATAATGGATATCTGTTTCGCACATATATAACGTCTTTTTAACAACTCAATCCTAAAAATCTTTAAATCCTGGTTATCCTGATTCTGACAAATAAGATTTTATCTCACGCAAAGACGCAAAGTCTTTCTTCTTACTGTCACCTGTAACCTGTAACCTGTAACCTACTATTGGAACTCCGTACAAAAAAACGTTACCCTAAACACAGGACATAATTCCAAAATCAAAAATCCAAAATCTAAAATCAAATGACTTCTACCACTCAAATCCAAGCATTAGATGTACCTACAGCTATATTACAACGTCGTTCTATCAAAACCTTTAAACCAGATCCCATTTCCCCAGAAATGCTTAAACAACTGGTAGAATTAACCGTAGCAGCACCCAGTAGTTTTAACACCCAATCTTGGAGAATAGTTTTAGTTCAAGATGAAAATCAAAAAGCTGCATTATGTGAAGCATCTTGGAATCAAAAACAAATTATTCAAGCACCTGTAACCTTTGTATTTGCTGCTGATGCAACTGCTGGAGAACAAGATTTAACACCCATTTTAGAACAAGGATTAAACACCGGCGCTTGGAATGAGGGAACAGTTAATTATTTTAGAAATGCTATTCCCCAATTTCAAGAAGCTTTAGGAGATAAGCGTCGGGAATATGCTATTAAAGATGCCATGATAGCTGCTACAAATTTAGTATTAGCAGCAGAAAGTTTGGGTTTATCTACCTGTTTTATGAATGGTTGGATTGAAGATAAAGTAAAAGCAGTGATTGGTGCAGAAAATAACCCAGATATTTGTATTGCAGTGGTTGTACCTGTAGGATATGCAGCCGAACCCCGTTTAAATCCTGGTCGTTTACCGTTATCTGCTAATGTATTTGTGGATAAAATAGACAACCCATATCAAGATTAATGAACAATATCTAAATAACAATATCCCCGACTTCTTGATTTCATTTTGTAAATCAATTCAATTATTTTTTCAACAGAAGTCGGGGATCTGAATTTATCCATGTTGTAAAAAATCAATCTTAGGTAATAAAGGATCATTAACTATTCCCAAACCTGCAAATCCCCAACGTTTTAATAAACTTCCCACCTGTGTACCTGGAATAGATTCTACAGCTAAACGACTCGCTAAATCAGCAGCATGAGCATTTAAATAACTGAGTGCTTCAAAATCTTCTTTAAACAATAATAAATATCCTGATTTATCCTCATCAATTTTTGCAGTGAGATATTTACCATCTGTCTTTGACCGAATAATATAATAAACTTCAGAAAGCATAATTTTTAATTCGTAATTCGTAATTATTCCCTATTCCCCATTCCCTATTTTCTAATTCAAATCTTCTAATTTAATTCTTGGATCAGCAGCTTTTAACATTAAATCAGCAATTAAATTTCCTAGAATTAATAAAACCGCACTCATCACTAAACTAGCCATGACTAAATATTCATCTTTTGCCAAAACAGCTTGTAAAGTTAATTTACCCAAACCAGGCCAGTTAAAGAAGTTTTCTGTAATAAATGCACCACTTAATAAACTTGCTAATTCAAATCCTAACAAAGTAATTAAAGGGTTAATAGCATTCCGCAAAGCATGAACATAAATAACACGGTTTTCTGGTAATCCTTTAGCACGAGCAGTTTGAATATAATCTTGCCGCAAAACATCCAATAATTGACCACGCATGATTCTTTGTAAACCAGCAAAACTGGTAATACTTAACGCAATCAAAGGTAAAATGCTATGCCAACCGATATCTAAAATTTTTCCGAACCATGTCAGTTCACCATGATCAATGCTAGTCATGTTACCCACAGGAAATAAGGGGGTAGTGACTTGGGCTAAGAATAAGAGAAATAAGGCAGTGATGAAACTAGGAAAACCTTGTCCAGCGTAACTTAAAACCTGTAAAATCTTGTCCGTCGGGCGATTTTGTTTAACCGCAGCGAGAATACCCAGAGGAATAGCGATCGCCCAAGTTGTAAATAAAGAAGCGATCGCTAACAACAAAGTCGCTGGTACTCTTTCCCACAACAAAGACGACACAGAACGCTGATAAACAAAACTTGTCCCAAAATCACCCCTAGTCATAATTTGCTTCAACCACAACCAAAATTGCTCAGTCCAAGACTTATCCAAACCAAACTGTTGTGTAATTTCTTTAATCCGTTCTGGTGAAATCTTAGAATTGTGTATCAATGTAAGTAAAAAAGTACCTGGTGACAATTTCATCACAAAAAACGACAACGCAGAAGCTAGAAAAATAGTTAACAAAGCCTGTAGCAGCCGTTTTATCACATAAATAAAAGTTTCATCTGTGACTAGCTTAATCAGCCAATCTCGACCAGTCTCTAAAGCAATTTTTGTATTAGTCATTAGTTGTTAGTTGTTAGTCATTAGTCATAAGTCATAAGTTAATTCTACCCAATCACCAGTCACCAATCACCTAATATTCAACCAAAGAAATAATTGGTACATCTGGTAAATACTTGCGTCCTTGCAAATCCCGTAGCTCGATGATAAACCCAAAACCCACAAGTTCACAGCCAATCTTCTGTACCAAAGTAGCTGTTGCACTTGCAGTTCCACCCGTAGCAATTAAATCATCTACAATCAAAACCCTGCTACCTGGATGTAAAGCATCCTGATGTACCTCCAAGCAATCTGTACCATACTCTAGTTGATAATCAATTCTGTGAACTGCTGCGGGTAACTTGCCTTTTTTGCGAACCGGAATAAAACCAGATCCCAATTTATAAGCCAGAGGTGCGCCAAAAATGAAACCCCGTGATTCCATACCCACAATGCAATCAACTGAGATTTCCAGTTCAATACATTTTTGTGCTAAAAAGTCAATAGTGTATCGCAAACCCTCTGGATTACGCAGTAGAGTTGTAATATCTCGAAATACAATTCCAGGCTTAGGAAAATCTGGTATGTCACGAATCAGAGATTTTAAATCCATCGTATTCAGTAGTAACAGGGAATAGAAAATAGGGAATAGGGAAGCAGGGGGAAATTATTTGTATTTTCCCAGTCACCAGTCACCAATCCCCTGAAAAATCGTACACTATAATTTCATCTTTTGGAGATTATTGCTGTAAGTTTCGTCAATCATTGACAATAACTAAGAATTTAACCCAAGCTAGAGATGTATTTGTACCGTTAAACTAGATAGGTTAGTAAACTGATGCTTTAAAAGTTTCATTAGAATATACGGGAATCTTGGTATAACAAAAGTAAGTATTGTATATATTGAGATGCTTATCCATAACCACAAAACCTGATTTCTGGTTTAGCTATCTATCTTAAATAGTGTTTAATGTTGTTTTATTCATCTCACTCAGTCTGTTGGCATAACACAAGGTATTTTAGAGCATGAATGTCTCCGCAAGCGTAAAGTCATTGAATGATCCAACTCCTGAGTCCATGCCGATGATACTGGACACATTACCAGATCCAGCCATAGGACCCAAGGGCTGTCCCCGCAGAACCACATTACAAATAGACTTGATGTTACTGGCAATTGAAGCTTTAGAATTGGGTGGTTCTGAAGCCATCCTCGCTTTTGCCCAAGAACTAGACCTAACAGGAATTGTCAAAAACCGAGTAAATCTATGGAGAATGCGTGCTTCTAACCCTTTAAGAAGAGCGCATAACCGCCGTCCCCTCACCATCATGGAAGCAAAAGCTTTAGTAGTAATTGCTTGCTACATAGCGCGGCGGTTAACAGTAGTTATCCGACAGATGCTAATGATATATCAGCAATTATCAGAAAAGCAGATTCCACTAGAGCAAAATTTACGACTAGCTAATTACCTAGAACGGTTTAGAGCGCATTTTAAAAGTCGGATGAATGCCAGACGTTCTGTTTTACTAACATTAAACTCAGACGAGAAATTAGATGAACTGGCTATAGACTTATTAGAAAAATTACTATTCTGCACAGGTACAGCTGGAATGCAGCGTTTCTGGATTTCTCTTTTTGACGGTGAAGTAGAGTAAAGTAGAATGAATATTCAACGTAAGTACAGTTTACCTAATTGCACGCTACTCTTAGAAGGGTTAAGTGATGTCGCCCCTACCACCCAATTTCAAGAACTGCGTCCAGAATTATCTATATTGGTGAATGCAGAATGCTATTTATCTAGTTATAGTCAGCCTATAACCGGAGGGCGAGAATTTTTTGAAAGCTTAGTCAGAGCGGTAAGCGCCTATGCTCAAGAATTTTTAAGTAATGTCCCCAACCCTCAAGCACACAACGGTGACTCAGAGTTAGTCGAGTTACAAAAAATTGATAGCAACAGACACAAGTTAATTGTACATTCAGAAATTACAGGTGATGGTTTGCAATCTCAATCAAACGCAGTTCAACAATCACCTATTCAAATTGATTTGAATACTGTACAGTTGTTTGATTTAGTCGAAGCTGTAGATCAGTTTTTTGCTGATACTCAAACCTTACCAGAGTTAACTTTGGAACTACAACCAGTCACCAGACGTTATCATGGTGCTAGTCAAACTATAATCAAACAAGCAGTACCAGCTACTGTAGGAGTATCCAGTTTAGCAGTAGCAGCGGTAGCCTTTAGCTTAATTCCTCCTCCCCAGGTACGTCCACCAGAACCGAAGCAAGAAGAACAAACCAGCACAGCAATACCCACAGCATCACCTACACCTACCAGTGAAGCATCACCTACAGCCTCAGCCACACCTATTATCAAAGATTTAGAAGCACTTCTAAATACAGTTCCAGAAATTACTGACCCCTCCCAGCTACGGGCATTGAATCGCCAAGTGTATAACCAAATTCATCCTGTCTGGGAGAATCGTTCGGAAATTACAGAAGATTTAGTCTATCGCTTGGGTGTAGCTGGTGATGGAAGTATTGTTGGTTATAAAGCTGTTAACAAAAATGCCAATGATGCAATAGAAAAAACTCCACTGCCAAAATTACTCTACAATCCTGCTAACCGCACTGTCACCAACGAACCCATTGCTCAATTTCGAGTAGTTTTTACCAGACAAGGTGTGTTAGAAATTAGTCCTTGGTTGGGATATACCAGAACACCAGATGTCATCGGTGAAAAAATCACTGATTCTAGTACACTCAAAGACTTAAATCAAAAGCTTTATAATACAATTCGCCAAAACTGGAGTGTTACACCTACCTTTAACAGAGAACTTAGATATCGGGTAGCCGTTAACAAAATTGGTGTCATCGCTGACTATGAACCACTTAATCAAGTCGCCTTTGACTATTTTCGAGAAACACCCTTACCACAAATGTTTCAATCTGTCTACGGTTCAAATCAAGCTGCTCCCAACAATAAAGAACCTCTTGCCCATTTCCAGGTAGTCTTCAAATCTAACGGCACTCTTGAAGTCACTCCCTGGCAGGGATACAGGTGACTGGGGACTGGGGACTGGGGAAGAAAGCAGGAGGAGAATATTAACTTTTGTCTATTGCCTATTGCCTTCTTTCTGTTCCCTGTTCCCTGTTCCCTTTTTTACCAATTACCAATTACCAATTACCCATTTATTTGGCGATTTTCCGCATATAATTCCCCCATAACTGGGCAGCTTGACCACTGCTACCAGATGTAGGGGAATTGTTGTCATTTCCTAGCCAAATGCCAGTTACAAGTTGCCGACTAGGAATAAAACCAATAAACCATAAGTCAACGTTTTTATCTGTTGTTCCGGTTTTACCCGCTTCTTCTCCCAGTCCAATGGATGCACCACGACCAGTACCACTGGAAACTACCCTCTGCATCATATCGGTCATTGTATTGGCGATACTTGTTTTTAGCACTCGCTTATTACTCTCTCGATCCTGGTCGTAGGAATAGATAACACGGCAGGTCTTTAAATCATTGCGATCTTCACAATCGCTGCTGTCTAAAATTCTGCTAATAGCATGGGGACGATTCCATACACCACGATTACTAATAGCACCAAAAGCGCCGGTCATCTCCAAAACGTTAACTACACTTTGACCCAGGACTAAACCAGGAACAGCTTCCAGTGAGGATTTGACCCCCAAACGCTGCGCCATTTCTACAACTTTATTTAATCCTACTTCTCTGGCAATTCTTAAAGCAATGGGATTTTCTGAGAGTGCCAAACTTGTGGCTACATCTAAACTACCACCACCAGAGCGGCAGGGTCTGTAAGTAAAGCCTTGCCAGGGCAAAGCAGCGCAAGAATAAGTTCTAGATGTTGGTATTCCCTGCTCTAAAGCAGCAGCGTAAGCAAAAATTTTGAAGGTAGAACCAGGTTGTCTTTGAGCTTGTACCGCCCGATTAAATTGGCTTTTTTTGTAATCAGTCCCCCCTACCATTGCTAAGATGCTGCCAGTTTTCGCATCTAGGGTAACAAGTGACCCCTGGGAAAATCGCAGGTTGGACCCGGCGTTACTCACTGAATTTCGTAGAGCTGATTCTGCTTGGGCTTGCATTGCTGGATCTAACTGGGTTTCGATGATATAGTTACCTTCTCTTGCTGCTCCTTCTCCTAATATTGATTCCAGTTCTTGAAAGACGTAATTATAAAAGTAAGGGGCTATTGTCTGAGCTTGTCTTTCGCAAACTTTAGGACTAACTTGCACTGTAGAACGTCTGGCACGGTTGGCATCTTCGACGCTAATTTTGCCCATGTCCAGCATCCGCCTAATTACACGATTGCGGTAATCTGCTGCGTCCAGTTTTCTTGGACCATCTCCACAAAAATTGAAGGCGTTGGGTGCAGGTAAAATTGCTACTAGGGTCGCTGCTTCTGCTAATGTTAATTCTTTAGCTGATTTTTCAAAGTAATATTTAGCCGCATCTTCAAAGCCCGAAGTATCAGCACCTAAAAATACTCTGTTTAGGTAAGTCAGTAAAATTTCATCTTTGCTGTAAAAGGTTTCTAACTTCAGGGAGACAATAGCTTCACGCACTTTCCGCCCCAAGGAATCTTGTCTACCTACATAATCGCGGAATAAACTGCGGGCAAGTTGTTGAGTAACTGTACTGGCTCCTTGTTGTACGTCACCGCTACGACTATTGATTAATACGGCTCGCAAAATCCCTAAAGGATCAACTCCAAAGTGCCAGTAATAACGACTATCTTCAGAAGCGACTACCGCAGCAGGTAAATAAGGACCAAATTCTGATAACTGTTTTAAGTCTACGTGAGCTATGTTCCGTGGTTCTCGTAGTGGTGTGGATCCATCACGGGCATAAATTACTACCGGGGCGCTGGTGGCTGTAGGTAGGGGTCTAATGGAAAATTTTGTCCATTCTAAGCCAATAGCTAGGGCAAATAAGGCGCTGACACTCCCAACACCATAAAATGCATGAGTTCCTGCTTTGATATACCAGGGGGGCGGATCGAAGTATTGCAAACGCACTGAAGCTGCAAGTTCTGGGGGTCCCAAGGTGAAAACGTCACCATGACGCAGTTCTAGGGATGTGACTCTGCGCTTGCCAATATAAATGCCATTGGTGGAGTTTTCATCTTTGATGGTGAAAACCGGTGTTCTTTGGCTGGAATCACGCGATAGGGACAGGTGAATCTGGCTGACTACTGGGTTACGGACGACGATATCGCAGGATTTGGAACTGCGACCAAGTATATAGCGATCGCCCAATAGGGGATATATTTCCGCTTTGTCCGCTCCCGCATCCTGCACCCAGATTTCCGGTACTTTGGCATTCGGCTTGAGCGCCAGTTTGGAAAAATCTACCCTGGCTTGAATTGTATTTACTGCTTGCGTCAGTTGACCAAGTAAGGTTTGTGGCTTTTGCGGCGGTTGCGGGGAACTCATCGGCTATATCACATCACGGCTGTTGGTGAAGACAGAATCGTACGGATCGCAATTTTAATGCTAGTCTTACACCATTTTACTCACAAGCCAAAAATAAATTGGCTGTACTGAATTTAAAGGTATTCAAGTAAACCTTTTGATGGATTGGCAAGTAAAATTAACTTGTAATTTTTGTCACTGCTTTCTACATCACAAATTAGTTGCTTGGACATAAAATGCTGATTTTATCCAATAAAGCCAGCGTTACAAGTTCAAATACAATCTTTCTCTGTGTATTCCTTAAAACTTCTATTCAATTGACAAAATATTTAAATTTTACTTTTGTCAAAGACCCATAGCATTATTCAAGGAATTTTACATCTTCCTTGAGGCTGATTTTGTCCCATCAAGAGTTTGATTTAATTAGCGCAGTGTTCCGTTGACCTTGAGGTTAATTTCAGAATGAAGGGAAAATCTCTGACCCTGATTGGTACTGCCATGACTTTGGCGCTTACTGGTAACGCTGCTATGGCTCAATCAAGTGAATCTTTGTTGGTAGAATCAAGTGACTCCTCTATGGGTACAGCGGCGGAAATTAAGATGTCACCAGAAGGAATGAAAATTCTCTGTCAACGTTTCCCGCTTAACTCACGTTGTCCAGGTGGGATACCACTTGATAGGAATTTTCTGAGTCCTGTTTCATCACCAGAAACTAATCTACAAACTAATCCACAAACTAATCCACAAACTAATCCACAAACTAATCCACAAACTAATTTTATTGAGAGCAATACTGACGTAGATAATACCACAGTACCAGTTACACCAATTAACCCAAGTCCTGATAATTCCAACCAATTGACTCCTGTTCCAGAAAGCTCTCCTGTAACAGAGTTTTCTAGCCCAGAGCAAGTTCCTGTGAATATTTTACCACAAACTGCCCCTTCTGGTACTTAAATCTGAATCTTTTAACTCAAATTTCTACTCCTTAAAGAACAACTCTCGCTACATTTATTTGTTCGATCAGGGGATTTTTTACAAGTTTGCATCAACAAAAAATAGTCTCTATCACTAAACAGCAGATTTTTCAATGTCAAGAAACCGCTGATATCGGCGATAGAGATATTTCAATAATTGACAATGGACAATTGACAATTACCTCTGGTTTGTTCGTGAGAGGATGGGGAAAATTGACAATGGACAATTATCAATTATCAATTGTTATCGTATTCTGTGATGAGAATTTGGTGTTTTTTGGAAAGATGCAATTAAAAGGCAAACAATACCAATACTAATACAAGAATCAGCTAGATTAAAGACTGCAAAGTTGATGAGGCGAAAATCGAGAAAATCAACGACATAGCCTAAAGCAAATCTATCAATACCATTACCCATAGCTCCGCCTAAAATTAAACCATAACCTAACTGTTCCCAAAAACTTAATACTGGTCCCCAGGATGCGATCGCCATCAACACTAAACTCACTCCCAAGGATAACCAGCGCAACCATTCTACTTTACCACTTAAAATACTAAAAGCAGCCCCTGTGTTGGTGAGATATGTAAAGTGAAATATTCCTGGTAGCAGTGGTAATGTTTCTCCTAAATCAAAGGTTTTTACTACCCATAATTTTGTTAATTGGTCTACCACAAAAGCAACGAAAGCAGCAATCCAAAAAAGTCTATTTTTTAAACGCATGGTAAATTTGTCAATTAGTCATGAGTCATGACTCATGAGTCATTAGTTATTAGTTATTAGTTATTAGTCATTTCACCGTTATTCCCAATGCCCAATGCCCTAATTAATAAAACATGATATGTCGTAATACATAAGCTATGATGGTGACAGCGCAGACTACAGCTAGTTGACCGGGAAGCGAAAACCAGGAATATTTGAGGATTGCTTGCATTAAAGGTAGATGTTCTGCACCTCTCCAGGGAAAAAGATAACTGATCATTAAATAAGCAATACCGCATAAGTGGATCGTTGACAAACCACAAAGGCAACTAAAAGCCAGGGTTTCTAAACGAGGTCTGGCTTTAAAGGCAAAATATCCGCAAATCCAAGCTCCTGGAATAAAACCAAGCAAATAGCCAAACTGAGATAGTTTAACATATCCTATACCACCTCCTTCGGCAAATACAGGCAATAATGTTAATCCCATGACTAGATAAGCAATCTGGGAAAGCGCACCAGCATTTTTACCTCCTAAACAACCTACCAACAGCACTGCACCAACTTGATAGCTGACACCTAAAGAAAAGGTTTTAATTCCTTGCTGACTCCAACTCCAAGGTAAGGTAGTGCCATAGGCTTCTAGGAACGTGCCACCCATTGTCAGGAGTAAGCCAATCATGGACCATAATAATTGATTGGAAGCAGCAAACATTGATCAGGCAATAGGGAATAGCCCAAAGGTAACACTAACAGCAACCACCAGTATATGTAAAAATCGCAAATGTAACCAATCAATTCAGGAGTCAGGAGTCAGGAGTCAGAATATTTGTTCTTAGCAGGAATTTACAGGAGTAAGTTTTTCATCAACAACCAATGACTCGAAAACTCTCATCAATTCTTAATCCTGTATTCTGTGTCCTGAATCCTTACCCAATCAAAGCAAATTGACATACTATTAAGTAGGTAGGCGTTAAAAATTGTCATTATGACAAGGCAGGAAGCATCTAGACTGAAGGGAAAAGGTTGTTAGCAATTTTACATTTTTGTACTTGCTTTGGTTTTTTCCTGTCGACTTACTTGTAATTAATTTGCGAACAGAGTAGGGTATTTTGATCAGAGCTAAATCAATATTTGACCGTATTGTTCCCTAAATAATCTATAATTAGAGTGTAATTTGTATTACTAAATATAACAACTAATTCATCAGATGAATTTTGGGCATTGATTAGGAAAACAGAAAATTTTTGGTTTGTTAACCTTTTGTTTACCTGAGATTAAATATTTAGAGGTATGTTAAAGGCGTTTCTCTTACTTATGGCAATTTACAAAATTTAGACAGCAATGCTATTACGCAAAATTTCTGTTAAAAATAATCGCGTCAAAACCGCTATTTCCGTAGTAGCACTGACATTAGGTTTAGCAGCTTGTGGGGGAGATTCCAGCCCAAACAACACTGCTAATACTGATAATTCAGGCAATACTGAAAATACTGCTGCCACTACCCCTGCTAAAAATTTGGATTTAGGTGGAGATGTTACATTGACAGGTGCTGGTGCATCTTTTCCTGCTCCACTTTACCAAACTTGGTTTACTGAATTGAACAAAAAATATCCGAGTTTAAAAGTTAACTATCAGTCAGTGGGTAGTGGTGCTGGAGTTGAACAGTTTACCAAAGGTACTGTAGACTTTGGTGCTAGTGATGTGGCCATGAAGGATGAGGAAATCGCCAAAATACCAGCAGATAAAGGGGTAATGATGCTGCCTGTAACTGCTGGTAGCATTGTCCTGGCTTATAACCTGCCAGATGTTCCTGAACTGAAACTACCACGAACCGTATATACTGATATTCTACTAGGTAAAATCAAAACCTGGAATGATCCAGCGATCGCCAAAGCTAACCCTGATGCTAAGTTACCAAACCAACCCATAACTGTCATCCATCGTGCTGATGGTAGTGGAACTACAGGTGTATTTACAAAACATCTCAGTGCTATCAGTCCAGAATGGAAAGAAAAAGTTGGTGAAGGAAAAAGTGTAAAATGGCCAGTGGGCGTTGGTGGTAAGGGTAATGAAGGTGTAACTGCCCAAATCCAACAAACTCAAGGTGCTATTGGTTACATAGAATATGGTTACGCTAAACAAAGCAATTTAAAATTTGCTGCTTTGGAAAACAAAAGTGGTAAATTTGTGACTGCAAATGCGGAATCAACATCTAAAACCTTAGAAGCTGTAACTTTACCAGAAAATCTCCGCGCCTTTATTTCTGATCCAGAAGGTGCAGATTCTTACCCCATTGTCAGTTATACTTGGATTCTGGCTTATAAGAAGTATCCTGATGCAGCCAAAGCGAAGGCAATGGAAGCAGCGATAGAGTATGCTTTGACTGACGGACAAAAGCTGTCTGATGAACTAGGTTATATTCCCTTACCAGCAAATGTGGTTACTAAAGTAGCTGCTGCTGCTGATCAAATCAGTCCTAGTTATAAAATTGCTGTTGGTGACTCCACCAATGCGAGTAAGTAATTTCACTCTTCCGTCTATGCTCAAGATAATCAATCATTGAATTACTAAATCAGTTGGGAACCCTGATTATTTAGTATCAAATGCCAAAAGGTAACGAAATGATAATTTCATTTATAGCCATCCCCAAGGTTATCACCGCAAGCATTTGACTTGTGACTTTTGACTTTTATTTGGTTCCCCTCACATTTTTTTCGATTTTCTTTCTAGAGTCAGTATTCATGAATACAAATTTTCAGAATCTGTCATTAGCTGTTAAACAACGCTCGGAACTTGATAAATCTCTAGATAGGGGCTTTATTTGGTTGACAAGGATTTTTGCTCTGGCGATCGCTGGTATTCTCCTATGGATAGCGTTGCAAGTCGCTTCTAGTGCTTGGCCTGCTATCCAAGAATTTGGGTTGGGCTTTTTAGTTCAAAGCAGTTGGAACCCAGTTAATGATAACTATGGAGTTTTACCAGCAATTTATGGAACTCTGATGAGTTCTTTTATTGGCTTGTTGTTAGCTGTACCCATTGGCGTGGGTACGGCGGTTTTATTAAGTGAGAATTTTCTCCCATCTCAGGTGCGGTTGGTTTTAGTATTTTTAGTAGAATTACTAGCTGCCATTCCTAGTGTTGTCTATGGAGTATGGGGAATTTTTGTTTTAATCCCGATTTTAAATGACGTGGGTAAATGGTTACACAGTTCTTTAGGTTGGATACCATTTTTTAGTTCTACACCTACAGGACCTGGGATGTTACCAGCAGGAGTAATTTTAGCAATTATGACTTTACCAATTATTACTGCTATCTCCCGTGATGCTTTAATTTCCCTTCCCCCTAGTTTACGTCAAGCAGCTTTAGGACTGGGTGCAACTCGTTGGGAAACTATTTTTCAAGTCCTCATTCCTGCGGCATTTTCCGGTATTGTCAGTGCTGTCATGTTAGCACTCGGCCGAGCAATGGGTGAAACAATGGCTGTCACCATGTTAATTGGTAATTCTAACAATATTAATATTTCTTTGTTAGCTCCTTCTAATACCATTTCTTCATTACTAGCAAATCAATTTTCTGAAGCCAGCGGTCTGCAAGTTTCGGCTTTGATGTACGCTGCTTTAGTGTTGTTTTTACTGACGTTGTTAGTTAATATTCTGGCGGAGTTTATTGTTATTCGGGTGAAGCGACTTTAATTACAGCAGCAATCAGAATGATTATGAAAAAATGCAGATGAAAATTTCAAATTATGCACGTTTTTTCATACTAATTCGGTTTCTGATTGCTAGTTATACATACCAGCAAAAATGACTTTTTGTAGAGTCAATCCAAAATCTAAAATCCAAAATCTAAAATAGAATGACTTCTCTATTTCCCCAAAATAGCCTGACTCGCTCCCCTACTTCTCCCCGCACTTTATTTAACACGGTGATGACAGTAGTAGCGTTTATATGTGGAGTATTGGCGCTATTTCCTTTGTTGGCTGTACTTTCTTATGTATCGTTTAAAGGCTTCAGCAGTCTCAGTCTTGATGTGTTTACCCAACTACCACCAGCACCTTTCAGAAAAGGCGGTGGTTTCGGTAATGCTATTTTGGGAACTTTGCTGATGGTGGGTATTGGTGCTATCATCAGTATTCCTACAGGAGTATTGGCAGCTATTTATTTAACAGAATTTAGTAATGGTAAAATTGCTCGGTGGGTACGCTTTGCTACTAATGTTTTGAGTGGTGTTCCCTCAATTATTGCAGGTGTTTTTGCATACTCGATTGTGGTTTTAACATTGACAAATCTCAATCTAGGCTCTTACTCAGCTTTGGGTGGTGGGTTTGCTTTAGCAATTTTAATGTTGCCAATTATTGTCCGTACAACCGATGAAGCCTTACAGCTTGTCCCCCAGGACTTACGACAAGCATCTTTGGGTTTAGGCGCAACTAACTTTCAAACAGTTATACAAGTTGTCGTACCAGCAGCTTTACCAGCTATTGTAACTGGTTCGACTTTGGCGATCGCCAGAGCATCGGGAGAAACAGCACCATTATTGTTTACTGCACTCTTTTCTTCTTTTTGGCCTGATGGTTTACTCAAACCTACCGCTTCCCTAGCTGTTTTAGTTTACAACTTCGCTATTTCACCCTTCCAAAATTGGCAGTCTCTAGCTTGGGCTGCTTCTTTAATTTTGGTGTTGATGGTTCTGATTACAAGTATTATCGCTCGCTGGGCAACTAGGCAAAAAGCTTAACAAAAGCTCATAAACATGATGCCTACTTTACAACCTAACTCTAAAATATCTATGACTATGAACACCAGTACAATCAACGATGCTAACGTTGTGTTACGTACAGAAAACCTGAATATTTATTACGGTAACTTCTTAGCTGTACAAAATATTTGGTTGGATATTCCCAAAAATAAAGTTACTGCTTTTATCGGTCCTTCTGGTTGTGGTAAAAGTACATTACTACGTTGCTATAATCGCCTGAATGATTTAATTGACTCATTCCGTGCAGAAGGCAAGGTTTATTTTGATGATAAGAATTTGTATGCATCTGACATTGATCCAGTAGAAGTGCGTCGTCGCATCGGGATGGTGTTTCAACGACCAAACCCCTTTCCTAAATCAATTAAAGAAAATATTGCTTTTGGTGCGAGAATTAACGGCTACAGAGGTAATATTGATGAATTGGTAGAACGGAGTTTGCGTCAAGCTGCTTTGTGGGATGAAGTGAAAGATAAACTCAACCAAAGTGGTTTGTCTCTTTCTGGTGGACAACAACAAAGGTTATGTATTGCTAGAGCGATCGCAGTACAACCAGAAGTAATACTCATGGATGAACCTTGTTCCGCACTTGATCCTATTTCCACTTTGCGGGTTGAAGAACTCATTCACGAACTTAAAGAACAATACACGATTGTGATTGTTACCCACAATATGCAACAAGCTGCGCGGGTTTCTGATAGAACAGCTTTCTTTAATGTTAAAACTTCGGAAAAGGGTGGACGTACAGGCTATTTAGTAGAATACGCCCCAACAGAATTAATCTTCAACAATCCGCAACAAGAAGATACAAAAGCTTACATTAGTGGTAGATTTGGTTAAATATCGTAGTTGTGTCACAGTTTGTTTATACCTGAACCTTGTCGGGGTTTAGCAATGCTGAACCCTTACTATCTGCTATATAAAACCTAGACAAAACTAGACTTTACTTTCTACTTCAACGGGAGCATGGGAGCAGTTATCCCTCAGTAGACTTTCACGCCTTAGCCAGACGCGATTGTGTTCCAATTAAGTTTCTGAAAAAGACTACCA